>NZ_JBFAWA010000017.1:0-257603 GCF_040680035.1 Nonomuraea sp. NPDC052116
CCCGGCACCGCCGGATGCCGCCAGAAGTGCGCCTGCTCTTTCATTGAGGTCTGAAGGTCTTCGCGAACGTCTCGAGGCCCGGCCTGTTCAAGCCGGGCCTGACCACCGCAGGCTCCAACCCGGCCGGAGCAGGAGGCCCGGCCGGAGGAGGAAGCCGGGCCGGTGCCCCTTCAACGCGGCGGTCGGGTTTGAAAGAGGACGCGCGGAGAAAACTGACGGTGGGATCGCTTAGCGGGCTATTGTTGTTTATATGAATAGCTCTTCAAGTGAGCGAGTAGTCTTGTCCCCGGACGGCTGCGCGGTCCGGGTCGTCGACCCCGACCGGGTCGCCGCCGTGTGCGAGCGGATGCCGGCGGCCGACGATCTGGCCGACACCGCCGACGTCTTCGGCCTGCTGTCCGATCCGAACCGGCTGCGGCTGCTCGTGGCGCTGCTGGACGGAGAGCTGTGCGTGTGCGACCTCGCGGCGGTGACCGGCCAGAGCGAGTCCGCGGTCTCCCATGCCCTGCGGCTGCTGCGCGCCCACCGCATCGTCGTCGCCCGGCGCGCCGGGCGGATGGCGTACTACCGGCTGGACGACCCGCACGTACGCATGCTGCTCGACCTCGGGCTCGCCCACACCGAGCACACCGAGGCCATCCACCCCGAACGGGACGGGGCCGACTGATGGGCGCCGGTCACGGACACGGGCACGCCGGTGCCCAGCACCGGTGGCGGCTGGCGGTCTCCTTCGTCCTGATCGGCGCGTTCTTCGTGGTCGAGCTGGTCTACGGCCTGATCTCCGGCTCGCTGGCGCTGATGTCGGACGCCGGGCACATGGCCGCCGACGTCGTCACCCTGGGCGCCGCCCTGGTGGCCACCCGCATCGCCACCCGGCCGGACGCCACGGGAAGGCGCAGCTACGGCTCCTACCGGGCCGAGGTGTTCGCGTCCCTGCTGGCCGTGGTCATGATGCTCGGCGTCGCACTGTACGTGGTCATGGAGGCCATCGGGCGGATCGGCAGACCCGCGGAGGTCTCCTCCGGGCCGATGCTCGTCGTCGGCGGCATCGGCCTGGTCGTCAACCTCATCGCCCTGTTGCTGCTGCGTGCCGGGGCCGCCGAGAGCCTCAACGTCAAGGGCGCCTACCTGGAGGTCGTGGCCGACACGGCCGGGTCCGTCGGCGTCATCGTGGCGGGCTGGCTGATCACGGCCACCGGTCAGACGTTCTGGGACACCGTCGTCGCCCTCGCCATCGGCGTCTTCGTCGCCCTGCGCGCGATCTCCCTCGGCCGGCAGGTCTTCGCGGTGCTGGGGCAGCACGTGCCCGAGGGCATGGACGCGGCCGCGGTGGCGGCCGACCTGGCGGCGCTCGAAGGCGTACGCGACGTGCACGACCTGCACCTGTGGACCCTCACCTCCGGCATGAACGTCGCCACCGCCCACCTGGTCACCGTCGACCCGAAGGACCACCACGCCATCCTGGACAAGGCCCGCGACCTGCTGCTCCGCCGCCACGGCGTGGCGCACGCGACCCTTCAGGTGGAGCCCGCCGACCACACCGGCTGCGACGAACTCGGCTGGTGACCGCCCCCCGCCCCTGAGGGACTCTTCAGGGACGTCTCAGGGAACTCCCCGACGCCCGGGCAGGGCCCGGTGAACCACACTTGAGCGTCATGGGCATGAAGAGAGCGGGCATGATCGCAGGGCTGCTGGGGGTCGCGGCGGTGTTGACCGGGTGCGGCCTCGCCGGCCCCCTCGATGAGGACACCAAGTCCTACGACGTCACCGACAAGGTGGCCGGCATCAGGATCGGGTCCGACTCCGGCACCGTCGAGGTGGTGGAGTCGGACCGCCAGGGCATCCGCGTGACCGAGCATCTCGTCTGGCGCAAGAACAAGCCGGAGACCAGCCACGGCGTGGAGGGCGACACGCTCGCCCTGACGTACAAGTGCCCCCGCAGCTGGGGGCTGGGGAACGGGGCTGTGGCCTGCGACGTGGACTACAAGGTGGAGATCCCCAAGGGGCTCCGCGTCAAGATCGACTCCGACTCCGGGGACCTGACGCTGAAGGACCTGTCCGGCGAGGTGGACGTTCACAGCGACTCCGGGGTGATCGAGGCCGGCGGGTTGTCGGGCAAGCGGGTCGTCACGGAGACCGACTCGGGGGACGTCGAGCTCGTCTTCACCGCGCAGCCGGACAAGGTCGTGAGCTCCTCGGACTCGGGCTCGATCACGGTTCGCGTGCCGCAGGGGCCGTACAACGTGATCGCCAAGACCGACTCCGGCAGCAAGGACGTCACGGCGGCCACCGACGCCTCGGCGCCGCGTACGATCGAGCTTTCCAGCGACTCCGGCGACCTGGAGGTCGCCACCCCCTGAACCCCCCTGAACCACCTGAGGGCACAGGTCCGGCCGAAAGTACTGTCGCGAACCCTGCTTCCGGCCGAAGCCGCCACCGGCATGAGGCCCGCAGGATGAGGCGTCATGCCACCCGAAACTCCCGATTCCCGAAGAAGGGCGCGGATCACCGCGCTCGACGTCATACGCGGCTTCGCGCTCTGCGGGATCCTCCTGGCCAACGTCCAGCCGATCTCCCACGTCGGCGACGCCCTCGTCCCCGTCCAGCACGCGGCGCAGACCCCTGGCACGATGTGGATGGGGCTGCTGGTCGAGCAGCGGTTCTTCCCGATCTTCTCGCTGCTGTTCGGCATCGGCTTCTCGCTGCTCCTGGAGTCCGCGGCAGGGCGCACCGCCAGTCCGCGGCTGCTCCTGCTGCGCCGGCTCCTGGTGCTGCTCGCGATGGGCCTGGTGCACATGTTCGCGCTCTGGCGGGGCGACATCCTGACGATCTACGCCGTCGTCGGCCTGGTGGTGCTCCTGCCCTCGACCTGGCTGCCGCGCTGGGCCGTGGCGGGCCTCGCCGTCGCGTTCCTCGCCGCGGCGCTGGCCTTCGGCGGCGGGACCGCTCTGGTCCCCGGGCTGTTCCTGGCCGGGTCCGCGCTGACCCGGTACGGGGTGATCGACCGGATCGAGCGCTCCGCCCCCGTGGCGCTGACCGTGCTCTTCGCGGCCGGCGCGGCGGTCGCCCTGTGGCTGCAGGCCCGCGCGCAGGACGGATCGCTCGCCGTCGGCGGGCTCCTGATGGCGGGCGTGTACGTGTGCGGCCTGCTGGTCCTGCTCAGGACGCCGCTCCGGCCGGTCCTGCAGGCCGTCTTCGCCCCGCTGGGCCGGATGGCGCTGACCAACTACCTGTCCGCCACGATCCTCGTCCTGGTGATCTCCCGGTTCGTGGCGAGCCCGCCGGAGACCTGGCCGGTGACGACGGTGCTGCTGATCGCCGGCGCGATCCTCGCGGCCCAGTGGCTGGTCTCCACCCTCTGGCTACGCAACTTCCGGTACGGCCCCATGGAGTGGCTCTGGCGCTGGGCCACCTGGCTGCGCCGCCCGGCGATGCAGCGGATCGGGGACGGTGCGCGTTCCTAAGGCATGAACGGTGAGACAGTCGCTCGCGCGCCCGCGCCACCCGAAGCCGAGGCGGTGCTGGCGAGTCTGTACCGCGAGCACTGGCTCGCCCTGGTGCGCCTGGCCGTGCTGCTCGTCGGCGACCGGGAGAGCGCCGAGGACGTCGTGCAGGACGTCTTCTCCAGGTTGCACGGCAAACGCCCCGGGAAGCTCACCCTGGCCTACGTCCGCGTCTGCGTCCTGAACGCCTCCCGCTCGGTCCTGCGCAGGCGCGGCGTGGCCGCCCGGGCGCCGCTGGGCGGGCCGGGCGAGCCGGTGGACTCCGCGGAGACGGCGGCGCTGCTGGGAGAGTCGCGCGAGGAGATGCTCGACGCGCTTGCCCGGCTGCCCAGGCGGCAGCGCGAGGTCCTCGTCCTGCGTTACTACCTCGATCTTTCCGACGCCGAGATCGCGAAGGCGACGCGCGTCAGGCAGAGCACCGTGCGGTCCACCGCCTCCAGGGCCCTGGACCGGCTCCAGCGCGAACTGGGAGGCAAGGCATGACCGGCATCGAGGAACGCCTCAGGGACGCGCTGGCCGCCAAGGCCGAGGCCGTGCGCGACGACGGGCGGCCCCGCCGGCTGCCCGCGCCGCGCGAGCGGTCGTCCGGCGCGAGGTGGTGGGCGCCGCTGGCGGTGGCGGCCGCGATCCTGATCGTGGTGGCGACCACTGTCGTAGTCACCCGTACGGTCACGTCACCCGCTCCGGCGGTCCGGCCGACCCCCGACACGTGGGCGCCCCCCGTCGAGCAGGTGTGGCCGGGCGCCGTGCACGAGATCCCGGCCGAGGGACCGGGCGGCGCGGTGTTCATGCCGGACGTGTTCGTCAGCGATCGGGTCGTGGTAGGACGGGGATACCCCAAGCGCCGGCCTGACGAGATCTGGTCGTACGACCTGGACAAGCGGACGTTCACCAGGATCGCGCAGCTCGAGAAGAGGAGCCCGCCGTTCGGCCCGATGGTCTTCGGCGACGGTCACCTGGCGTGGGCGTCGATCCGCGGCCCCATGAAGGAGGTCTGGACGGTACCGGTCAAGGGTGGCGTGCCCCGCCGGATCTTCTCGGACCGCGCCACGGTCATCCGCGACAACATGGTCCTGGGGATCCGCCGCATGGCCATCGCGGACGGCATGGTCGTGTGGTCGCCCGACGACGGTGGCGTCCACCGGGCCCCGCTGAAGGGCGGCAAGGCGACCTTGATCGACGGGACGAAGGGTTACAGCCTGGTCGAATGGCCCTGGGCCGGGTCGCCGCGAAATGACAACCTGGCGGACGACTTCAGCCGGCGTCCCGTGGAGCACCTGAAGAACGTGCTCACCGGCGAACGCAGGGATGTGGTCCCGCCCTCCGGAAGAACGTCGTGGACCGACTGCGGGGTGACGTGGTGCTTCAACGGTTCCGAGGCATGGCGGCGCGACGGCACGGCCCTGCGGAAGCTGCCGGGGAGCGCCCACGGGGAGCTCTCTTCGGGCCGCTTCGTCCGGCTCCTCCAGGGGGCCTCCGGAAAACAGGCGATCGGCATGCACGATCTCGCCACGGGACGCACCGGCCTGCTGTTCCAGATCCCGACGCCCACCACCCTTCACCTGAAGGACGGCATCGCCTGGCTCCAGAGGGAACGGAGCACCCTGGTCATCAATCTGGCCGCCATCGGCCGATGAGTTTCGCCGGCGACGCGAGTCAAAGCGACGACGGTGAAACGACTGGAGGTTTCCATGACGACCACGCACACCCTCGCCATCCCGGGTGGACGCCTGAGCTACGAGGTCCGCGGCGCCGGCCCGGTGCTGGTGATCACGGGGTCGCCGATGGCCGCGGCCGACTTCGCGCCGCTGGCCGAGGCGATGGCGGGCGACTACACGGTGGTCACCCACGACCCGCGGGGCATCTCGGGCAGCGTGCTCGACGACCCCACCCAGGACTCCACCCCCGAGCTGCGGGCCGACGACCTGGCCCTGCTCCTGGACGCCCTGGGCGCCGAGACCGCCGACGTGTTCGGCAGCAGCGGCGGCGCGGTGACCGGCCTGGCGCTGGTGGCCCGGCACCCCGGCCGGGTCCGTACGCTCGTCGCGCACGAGCCGCCCTCGCTGGAGCTGCTCCCCGACGCCGCCGACCAGCGCGCCGCGACCGAGGACATCATCGCGACCTACCACCGGGACGGCGTCTGGGCGGCTTTCGCGAAGTTCATGGCCACCGCCGGGTTCGACGAGGGCGACGAGGGCGCCCCGGCCGGCCCTCCCGGGGAGCCGACGGAGCAGATGCTGGCCGACAGCGCGCGCTTCTTCGCCCATGAGCTGCGCGGCACCACCCGCTACGTGCCCGACGTCGCCGCGCTGAAGGCCGCCCCGGCCCGGGTCGTGGTGGGCATCGGTGACGAGTCGGGCGGGCTGGTCACATACCGGACCTCCGTGGCACTGGCCGAGCTGCTGGGCACGACTCCGACGGAGTTCCCCGGCGACCACGGCGGATTCATCGGCAGGACCGAGGAGTTCGCCGCGGTGCTGCGCAAGGTGCTCGCCGGCTGAGATCGGCGGAAGACGCCCGCGGGCCCCGGGCGTTGGGGTGGAAGAACCCCTATGAGGAGGGCCGATGAGCAAGCGGGCACTGGTACTGGGTGGCGGCGGGGTCGCCGGGATCGCGTGGACGACGGGCGTGCTGGCGGCGCTCGCCGACGGCGGTGTGGACGTGACAGGGGCCGACCGCATCGTCGGCACGTCGGCGGGCTCGGCGGTCGCCGCCCAGGTCACCAGCGGCCGGCCGCTCTCCGAGCTGTTCGAGCGGCAGGTCGATCCCGCGCTCCAGACGCTCGAACTGCCCAGCGGGGTGCGGGTGGAGGAGATGTGGGCGAAGCTCATGGAGGTCTACGAGAGCACGTCCGACCCGGTCGAGCAGCGGCGGAAGATCGGCGCGCTGGCGCTGGCCGCCGACACGGTCAGCGAGGCCAGGCGGCGCGAGGTGATCGAGGCCCGGCTGCCCGTGCACGAGTGGCCGCGGCGTGACCTGGTGATCGTGGCGGTCGAGGCGGTCAGCGGCGAGACCCGGCTGTTCGATCCCGGGTCGGGGGTGGAGCTGGTGGACGCGGTGGCGGCCAGCTGCGCGGTGCCCGGCGTGTGGCCGTGCGTGACGATCGACGGGGTCCGGTACATGGACGGCGGCGTGCGTACGAGCACCAACTCCGACCTCGCGGCCGGCTTCGACCGGGTGCTGGTGCTGGCCCCGATGCCCGACGTCGGCGAGCCGTCCTGGGCCGCGCTCGACGGCCGCGTCGAGGTGATCGGGCCGGACGCCGACTCGCTGGCCGCCTTCGGGATCGACCCGCTCGACCCGGAGGTACGCACGCCCAGCGCCCGAGCCGGTTACACCCAGGGCCGCGGCGCGGTGGCCCAGGTGGCGGCGCTCTGGGAGTGAACGGCTTGAACCTCCCGCCCGGTCCTGCTGCGCGTCTGGGCGGACGCCGGGCACGGCGGCACGAACTGGAGCACGGTCGTCGCCCAGCAGACGGACTGGCTGGCCTTCGTCATGCGTGAGCTGGGCCTTTAGCCTGAGCGACGCACGGTCGTGGAGGCGCCCTCCCGGCCTCCCAGGCCGTCGAAGGTGAACGTCTCCCCCGCCCACGTGACGGTCAGCTCGTCGAGGTCGCACCGGGGGTCCGACACGGTCAGCGCGTCCCCGCGCACCAGCACCGCGCACGGGGCCGAGGCGGTCAGGCCGCCCGCGGTCCCGGCGTCCCAGAAGTTCGCCGCGGTGAGGCCCAGCGAGGGCACGTGGACGGCCTGCAGGCGGTCGGTGTTGGCGAGCACGCGCACCCAGTCGGGGTCGGCCGCCCGCGCGCTGGTCTCCTCCTGGCCGGCGCCCGGCATGAGCAGGTAGACGTATCCGGCCGAGCGCGGATCGACGCCGTGGTCGAGCCAGAGCGTCACGTAGTCGCGGGTCACGCCGCCGCCGGCGCGGCGCTCGCGCAGCGTGCGCAGGGGCCCGCGCACGACGTAGCCGCCGTGCCCTTCGAGGTGGGCCCAGCCCTCCCGCACTGTCAGCGCGGCGCCGGTCCTGCGGTTGTCCACGACCGTCTCGACGGGCACGCCGTCCTCCGCGGTGATGCCCGCGCCCAGGCACACGATCGCGTCGTCGAGGAAGAACCACGACCTGAACGCCTCCATCGTGCTCTCCAGGCCGTTCAGGTGCTGGCCGACGGTGGCGTACGTGCCGTCCGTGGCCCCGCCCACCCACCGGCCCGGCGGGCAGGTGTCACCCCAGTCGCCGCCCGCGCCGTCGGGCAGTCTCTTGGTGGAGACGGTCGTCCCGGGCAGCCGGTAGGGGTCCACGGTGGGCCAGAAGTCGTCCGAGTACTGGTCGCCGTGGCCCTCCGCCCACCAATAGAGCATCCCCGAGCCGGTGTGCCAGCCGCGCAGGTTCTCGCCGTTGCCGTGCTCGTAGTGGCCGATCCTGGAGGAGGCCATGCTGAGCGCCGCGCACCAGCCCGGCCTGCGGTGCACGGCCCGGGCGCTCATCGGCAGCAGCCGGTGCCCGACCGGCTCCTGCGCCGCGGGCACGGAGGCGTCGTCCACGACCGCGGCCAGCCGGGCGTGGAAGGCGGGCTCGGGGTGCTCCAGCATCGGCCGGTACGTGTCGCGTACCGCCCAGCCCTTGACCATGGCGTGCCAGCGCGCCCGCTCGGCGGCCGGGGCGCCCTCCCCCAGCAGCAGGACCGCGGCGGCGATCTCCCGCCCGCGCTCGTGGTCGCCGAACGGCTTCCTGGCGACTCCCCTGCCGCGGACCAGATCCATGCAGGCGCCGTCGCGGACGAAGGGTGCGAACGACCGCTCGACCATGTCGAACACGTTCTGGTCGGAGACCTCCCACGGCGTGCCCCGCAGCACCGCGAACATCGTCGCCAGCCCCGACAGGAGCGTCACCCCATAGGCCCCCTGGTAGGGCACGTGCGTGTGCTGGATGAACGACCCGTCCCGGTAGAACCCGTCGCCCTCGCCGACGAGGCGGAACACCGGCGCGAGCGCGGACGCCGCCAGCGCCGCCTTGCCGTAGTCGGCGTCAAGCATGGCCCGCAGCAGCATCACCAGGCACAGGTCCACGCGGTTGGCCGCGGTGCTGTTGCCCCTGTACCGGCCGAGCCGGCGTTCCGGCACGAAGTGGTCGACCGCGTCCCGCAGCCGCGCGCTCTGCGGCTCGGGCAGGCCGACGAGCACCGCCGCGTCGAGCAGCGCCTTCGGCACGCCGATCTGCCAGTGCCACCAGTTGCCGGTCGCCTCGGCGCCGTCGGCGTACACGCTGCGCCGGTAGTGGTCCACCCCTTCCGCGACCGCCGCCGCCAGTCCCGCGTCGCCGGTCAGGCCGGTGCCCTCCAGCGCGTACGCCTGCGCCATGGCCCGCAGCCGCCGCGGTGTGGCAACGAAGGAGGGGAACGCCTGGTCGGGCCAGAGCGAGCCGCGGCCGGGCGCCATGGTGTCGCGGTGGCGGGCGGCCGTCCTGCCCAGCCTGTCCAACCAGGTCCGGTACGGCTCTGCGGCCGGATCGTACCCGCCGCCCACCATGACCTCCAGCCAGCGGCGGCGTAAGCGCAGGAAGGAGTCGTCCGGGGTGTGCGCGGGGTCGGCGGGCACCAGCGCGCCGAGCAGCCCGGCCGCGGTCACGCCGCCGAGCCGGAGGAACGAGCGCCTGGTTGGCCGGTGCACGCCTCGATTATCGGGTCAGAGCGGGAGCACGGCCCCGAACCGCTTCACGGTCCTGATGATCGGCGCGGTCTCGATGCGCCCGATCGCGGGCAGCGCGCCCAGGCTCTCGGTCAGATAGCGGTAGAACGCCGCGTCGTCGCGGCACACGACGTTGGCCATCAGGTTGGCGGGGCCCGTCGTCGCGCCGACGTACGCGACCTCCGGGTGCCAGGTCAGCGCCCGCCCGGTGGCGTCCAGCTCGGCCGGCGGCACCGACATCCACAGCTGCGCCTCCACCCGGTGGCCCAGCAGCACGGGCATCACGTCGAGGTGGAAGAAGAGCGCCCCCGTCCCGTAGAGCTGCTCCACCCGGCGCCGGACCGTCGACTCGGACCAGCCCGTCGCCGCGGCCAGGTCCGCGTAGGGCGCCCGGCCGTCCCGCGACAGCGCCTCCAGCAGGGCGTCGTCACCGGGGCCCAGCGTGATCTCCTCGTCCTCGGCATGGCGGGCGAACGCCCGTCCCTCCTCGATGCCCGCCGCCTGCTCGGGGGAGAGCGCGGTCAGCCCGGCCCAGCCGACCCGCCCGCCGACGAACCTGTGCAGGGTCCGGTGCGCCGTGACCGACAGCACGCGGTCGGTCTTGGCGAGCCTGCCCAGCAGCAGCGACTGGCGCTCCTTGGCCGTGCGCTGGATCGTGGTGCAGGAGATCTCGGTGCCTCCGGACAGGAGATTCACCCAGAACGTGTCGGAGCGCCGCGCGAGCGCCTCGGCGATCGAGACCGCCGCGTCGGGGGTGCACCGCAACCGGATGGACCACGACTCGAAGCCGAGCCGCCGCCCGTCCACGGCGCCGACCACCCGTACGGTGCCGCTGGCGCGCAGCCGCCGGTAGCGGCGGGCCACCCGCTGGTCGGACACCCCGAGGACCTCGCCGATGCGGCTGAACGCGGCCCGCCCGTCCACCTGCAGCGCGTGCAGGAGCCCTCGGTCCAGCTCGTCCAGCGCGATGTTTTTCACCATCACAGGCTAGCTCGTGGGGAAAAGCGCCAGAAGTGCTGCTTCTGCTGGCGAATATCCCCATGCGGGCCCGATCTTATCCCCCATGACCCAGACCTCCACAGCGACGAGGACCGGCTGGTGGCCGTTGGTGGCCGCGTGCACCGGCGCTTTCATGCTCCTCGTCGACGTGACCATCGTGATGGTCGCGCTCCCCGACATCATCGACGACCTTCACATGTCCTTCACCGGCACCCAGTGGTTGCTGGACGGCTACGCGCTGGCCCTGGCCGCCCTGCTGCTCGCCGCCGGTTCCTTCGCCGATCACGCGGGACAGCGCAAGGTCTATCTGTGGGCGCTGATCGTGTTCGCGCTGGCCTCGCTGGCCTGCGGGCTGGCGCCCAGCGGCGGCGTGCTGCTGGCCGCCCGCGTGGTCCAGGGCGCGGGCGGGGCCGCCATGATGGCCACGACCCTGGCCCTGGTCAGCGCCACCTATCACGGCAGGCAGCGCGGCATCGCGTTCGGCGTGTGGGGCGGCGTCAGCGGGGCCGCCGCGGCCGTCGCCCCCGTGCTGGGCGGCCTGCTCACCGAGCACCTGCACTGGCGGGCCATCTTCCTGGTGAACCTGCCCATCAGCCTGGGTGCCGTCTGGCTGACCCTGCGCACGGTCGAGGAGTCGCGCCGGCCGGGCAAGGGGCGGCTCGACTGGGCGGGCATGGTGACGTTCACGGTGGCGGCGGGCGCGCTCACGTACGGGCTCATCGAGGTCGGGCAGCACGGCTGGACGTCGGCGCGGACGCTCGTGCCGCTGGCCGCGGCGGCGGTGGCGCTCGCGGTGTTCGGCGTCATCGAGACGCGCGGCGACCACCCCATGCTGGACCTCAGGCTCTTCGCGAACCGGTCGTTCAGCGGCATCATGACCGGGGCCATGCTGCTGGTGCCCGCCGCGTTCGCCTGCCTCGCGTTCACCTCGCTCTGGCTGCAGCAGGACCTCCGGCTCGGCCCCGTGATGGCGGGGCTGGCGCTGTCGCCGATGGCCCTCGCCTCCCTGGTGACCTCGGTCGCCGCCGCCCGGTTCCTCCCCGGGCTGTCCCCGAGGGCGGCGATCGGCGGGGGGCTGCTGCTGATCGGCGCGGGCGCCTTCCTCCAGGGCACGCTCGACGCCGACTCGTCGTGGACCGCGCTGGTGCCCGGCCTGATCGTGACGGGGGTGGGCGTGGGGCTGTCCATCCCGTCGCTGAGCTCGGCCGCCATGTCGTACGCCCCGCAACACCGCGCGGGCATGGCCGCGGGCACCGTCAACACGCTCAGGCAGCTCGGGTACGCGCTCGGCGTCGCCGTGTTCGGCATCCTGTACCAGGACGGCCTGGCCCCGTACGCCGCGCTCGACGACGTCTACCGGGCGAGCGCCGTCACCGGTCTGGCGGCGGGGCTCCTGGTCCTGGCGACCGTCCGTCCCGCGAGAGCCGCGTGAGCGTCAGAGCAGCCGGCGGATGTCCCCGTACGCGCGGTAGAAGCCGCCCCGGCCGGCGGAGCGCACGCCGTCGACGAGGTAGCGGGCTCCGGCCTCCCGGATGTCCTTGGGGAACTGCACGTTCCACGTCTCGAAGCCGGGGCTGACGACGCGGACCCGCAGCCGCTCGCCCTCCTTGAAGCACTCCACCACCACGCCGTCGCCCGCGTCGGTGGTGGTCTCCAGCGTCACCGACGGCTCCACCACCTGCAGCGACGCGGCCGCCTTGACGTCGAGCGGCTGCGGCACGGTGCCCGTGCGGGCCGCGGCGATGGCCGCCTCACTGGCGTCGATGCAGGCCAGCGAGCCGTCGGTGGTGACGATGTAGAGGCGGTCGTCCAGGAACTGCATGGAGAACGCGGAGCCGCAGCCGGTGCCGAGCTTCCACAGCCGCTCGCCGGAGGCGTCGAAGCAGTAGACCGACGAGCGGTCGTCACCGGCGAAGACGTGGCGGCCGCCCGGCGAGGTGGCGCAGGAGTAGACGGCGCCGTCGCACTGGTAGGCGGCCTCGATCCGGCCGTCGCCCTTGGCCAGGCGGATCACGCGGCCCACGGAGCCGCGGGCGGTGCCGGCGTAGACGGAGTGCGCCTCCTGCCAGCCGAACAGCACCTGCTCGCCGAGAGCGGTCTGCCAGACGGGCGTGCCGTCCTGGACGTCGTAGCGGGCCACGCCCTTGGAGTGCCCGTGGTAGACCGAGTCCTCGTCGCACCTGACCATCCAGGCCGAGTCGCCGGCGACGCCGCGCGACCACTGGAACTCGTCCTCGTAGTCGATCGTGGTGACCCCGCCGGCGCGGTCGGAGACGCCGAGCACGCCGTCGTGGATGTCGAGCCAGTAGATGTCCACGTCGGTGGCGATCTCGTACGCGGACCTCGGGACCTTGCCGCTCAGGTCGTACACGCGGCCGTCGTCGCAGCCCGCGTAGATCCAGAAGTCGTCGGCCACGATGCACTTGACGCCGTCCGGCAGCTTGAAGCGGCCGGTCACGGTGCCGGAGTGGGTGACGGTGTAGACGTCGCCGTGCTGGTTGCCGACCCAGCAGCGCTCGTCGTCCACGAAAATGCCGAACGCCGAGGCCCCGCTGTCGAAGCGCCACAGGACCGGCGCCTGCTGGGCGGTCGACCGCGTGCTGGGGATGGCCCGGTGGGTGACGGCCCGGCGCTGGCGCACCCCGCGGACCGCCGCGGCGTACCCCTTGCGGGTCTTCTCGCCGATCTTCTTGGCGGCCGCGGCCTGGGCCTTGGCCGCGGTGGGGAAGTCGGTGACCTTGGTCTGGCCGCTCTCGCCGATGCGTCCGTAGGTGATCGTGACGCGGGTGCCCGCCACGGTCACGTCGTAGAACTTGTGCGATCCGCCGCCGTCCTCTGACAGCTCCAGGTAGGTCATGTCCGTACTTCTCCTGATTTGCCGGGCTTGATCACTTGCCCCGGAGAGTAGAGGACGGTGGCGACAAATCGCAGGGACTTACTTGTCGTACTCGTACGCTCCGGCGTCGACCGCGCCGTCACTGCCGTCGATGGCCCGGCCCGTCACGTCGCTGTCGCTGAACTTGGTGATCCCGAAGTCGATGGCCGGGCTCCCGGCACGCAGGCTCAGCGGGTTGGCGGTGTTCGACAGGTTGAAGCGCGGGTCGGCCGTGATGTTGTCGTGGCCGCCCATCTGGTGCTGCGAGGCGCCGAAGAACACGTTGTGGTGGCTGTCGGTGACGTTCGGGCCGTAGGCGGTCTTGGCCGTGACCTGGATGATGTTCTGCGACATCGACAGGTGGGCGTTGGTGCAGCCGGCGTCGCAGACGACGCCCTGGGAGCCCGCCTGGGGCAGGTACACGGAGTTGTTGCGGAACACGGTGCCGAACACGGGTCCGTTCGGGTCGGGGTCCTCCCCGGGCTCCTGCGGGCCGCGGGTGACGAGGGCCGCGCCGGTCTTGGGGCCGGTGATCACGTTGTACTCGAAGATGTTGCCCGAGGTGCCGTCGGGGTCCGCGGGGTCGCCGTTCTCGTCGACGTCATGGCTGGTACCGAGCTCGGTGAAGGTCTCGTTGTCCACCGAGATGTTGTGGTGGATGCGGTTGTCGGAGCCGAGGAAGATCTCCACGGCCGCGCCGTCCAACCCGTAGTCGTAGCTGGTCGCGATCGAGCCGCGGAACTCGTTCCAGCCGATGTCGGAGTTGTCACCCTGGACGAGGATCGCGAACGCGCCCGAGTCGTCGTTGCCCGGCTCCTCGGTGTTCTTGCTCATGAAGTTGTTGTCGATGAAATCGTTGGCCGTCACCGCGTTACGCTGCGCCTTCGGCGCGATGTAGACCCCGGCCGCGGCGCCCGTGATGTAGTTGCGCTCGACGACGTTGTCGTTGCCCGTCACCTTCACGCCGGCCCACGAACAGCGGCCGTCGTCCTGGGGCACTCCCACCTGGAGGTTGTAGACCTCGATGTGGTCGCCGTCCAGGCTCACGCACGCCTCGTTGTCCCCGGAGACGATCGGTCTGGCGCTGCTCGTGCCGTAGGTGTCCACGACGATCGGGGCTTCCGCCGTGCCCGACTCGGTGATCGCGAGTTGCTGCCCCTTCCACCTGCTGCCGCGCTTCAAGAACAGCTTGGCGCCTACGGGCAGGTTCGCCGCCGTCGCCTTGGTGAGGGTCTTCCACGCGGTGGCCTCCGAGGTGCCTGAGGCGGAGTCGTTGCCGTTGACGGAGTCCACGTAGAAGACGGCGGCGTCCGCCGATGCGGTACCTGTGGCCACGGTCGTGGCGAGCGTGGTGGTGACGAGCGCGAGCGCTGCCGTCGACGCGCCGGTCCGCAAGTTCCAGCCTGACATTTCAGCCTCCAGAACTGCCGGGGCTCCGTCACGCAACGAAGATCATCCCCGGCTTGCGGCTGACACATTAACCGGATTTAGTCGGAAAGTCCCGATTTTTCCTGACTCAAATCGGAGGTTTAGGTCCCGGCCCTGATCGGCACCACGTTGCCGGGCGCCCCGCTGCGCGGCAGCGCGAACCAGGTGGCCTTGCCCACGAGATCGGGGTGGGTGACGTAGCGCTGGGGATGGCAGCCGTAGAACCCGTCGGAGAGCCTGGCGATGATCCGCAGCCCCCGCCCGTGCTCGGCCCGCTCGTCCGGCGGGGCAGGCTCCGGCAGCAGCGAACTGCTGTCCACGACCACGCACATGATCTCTTTCGCGTCGATGTGCAGGGCCAGTTCGTACGGGCCGTCACCGTACATCAGAGCATTGGTGATCAATTCGCTCACCATGAGGACGGCGTCGTCAACGAGATCCGAACAAAGGGAGAGTGCCGACAATTCTTCGCGGATGATCGCCCTTGCGTGGCCGACCGTCCGGACGTCCTCGCGCAGCGGCCACACGTACTGCATCCGGCTCCGACGAGCTGATCGCAGCGTGGTCATGGCATCTCTTTCCTGTGTTTGCCGGGCTTCCGGGACAGAGGGACAGCGAATGCGCGTTTCACTCAACAAGAGAGCCTGCCTTTGGGTCGACGTACATGGCCGTCGAAACCTGTACGCACGGGGAGGCCTTTTGGGTCGAATCTTCGGTGAGAAATCGCAATTCTTTTTAGCCGCCGCCCGAAACGACGGGTATGGGCCCGGGTATGGGCCCTGCCATGAGCACTGACGAGAACACACCCGAGATCGACTCCCAGCCCCCCGCCGCCGCCCGGCGGCCGGGCCGGCGTGGAGAGCCGCCGCCGAAGCCCAAGCCCGCGGGGATGCAAGCGCTGGAGCAGGCGCTGTCGCGGGCGGGCAAGGAGTTGAAGGACATCCTGTGGGTCCGGCCATGACCACTGGCTCCTGAGGGCCCTGTTCGCGTCGCCGCTGCCGAGGCCCGGCGACGCGACCGGCTCACGAGGTCTCGGCCACCCCCGCGAGCAGGGACCAGACCGAGTACGGGGTCAAGGGGACGTCAGTGATCCGGCCGGCGATCTCCGGGAGGGCGGCGGCCACGGCGTTGGCGATGGCGGCCGGCGGGCCGATCGTGCCCGACTCCCCCACCCCCTTCATCCCGCCGGGCGTCAGCGGCGACGGCGTCTCCAGCATCACGACCTCGATGTCCGGCACCTCCCGTGTCGTCGGCAGGAAGTAGTCGGTGATGGGCTGGCCTTCGGGGGTGTAGACGATCTCCTCGGTGAGCGCCTGGCCGATCCCCTGCACCACGCCGCCGCGGATCTGGCCTTCCACGACGGCCGGGTTGACCAGCACCCCGGCGTCGTTGACGACCCAGTAGCGCTCCACCTCCACGGCCCCGGTCTCCGGGTCCACGGCCACGGCGGCCGCGTGGGCCCCGTAGGCGAACGTGTAGGCGTCGGGGTCGTAGCTGACCCGTTCCTCCAGGCCCGGCTCGACCCCGTCCGGGAGGTCCCAGCCGCGCCACGCCGACGTGGCCAGCTCCCGCAGCGTGAGGGACGCCGCCGGGTCGCCCTTCACCCGCACCACGCCGTCGGCGATCTCCAGGTCGTCGGGGGCCGCCTCCAGGCGGTGCGCGGCCAGGGCCACGAGCTTGCCGCGCAGCCGCTCCGCGGCCCGGGTGAGCGCCCCGCCGCCGACCACGAGCGAGCGGCTGGCGATCGACCCGACCGACGAGTACGGCGTGGCCGCCGTGTCCCCCAGCACCACCCGTACCCGCTCGATCGGCACCCCCACCCGGTCGGCCGCGAGCTGGGCCAGCGCCGTCTCGATGCCCTGCCCTATCGACACCACCCCCGACGAAACGACCACGGACGCGTCCTGCTCCATGCGCAGGAACACCGACTCGTAGCCGCCCGCCTGGATGCCGGCGTCCCTGAACTCCTTCGAGGGCCCCATGCCGGTGGTCTCCACATGGCAGGAGTAGCCGATGCCGCGCCTGCGCCCGTCGGCCCTCTCGACCGGGGTGACCAGGTCGCGCAAAGTACGCAGGGCGTGCGGGTAGTCGCCGGAGTCGTAGCGCTGGTAGACGCGGTTCGTGTACGGCAGTTCGCCGGGCCCCAGCATGTTGCGCAGCCGCAGCTCGACCCGGTCGATCCCCAGCCTGCGGGCCGCCTCGTCGATCAGCCGCTCCCTGGTCAGGCTCCCTTCCGGCTGGCCGAACCCGCGATAGGAGCCGGTCGGCGTGGTGTTCGTGACGACGCCGCGCACGCGTACCGCCACCCGGTCGAACCGGTACGGCCCCGGCAGCAGGGTGGCCGTCACCGCGAAGGTCGACGCGCCCACGTTCGAGGGGTGCGCGCCGATGTCGCCGACCAGGTCCACGTACATCGCCACGAAGCGCCCGTCCCCGTCGAGCGCCAGCCTCCCCCGGTGCACGGCGGCCCGCGCCGGCAGCGTGGCGACCAGCCGGTCGCCCGGCGACTCCGACCAGCTCACCGGCCGGCCCAGGCGCATCGAGGCCAGGCAGATGAGCGCCTCGTCCGGGTAGACGTGCTCCTTGCCGCCGAACCCGCCGCCCGTGTCGCGGCTGATGACGCGTACCCGGTCGTGGGAAAGCCCGAACGCCTCCGCCAGGTGCTCGCGCACCTGGTGCGGCGCCTGCGAGGAGGTGTGCACGGTCAGCTCGTCGTCGGCGTACGAGGCCACCACGCCGCGCGGCTCCATGGGGTGCGGCGAGACGCGGCCCATCGTGAACGTCAGCTCCACGACGTGCGCGGCCCCCTCGACGAAGGCGGCGCAGTCCTCGTCGCCCATCGTGAAGTCGGTGAGCACGTTCGTGCCCCACTCCGGATACAGCAGCGGGGCCCCGTCCCGCATCGCCCGCTCCGTCCCGACCACCGCCGGCAGCTCGTCCAGCGAGAGATCGACGAGCTCGGCGGCGTCCCTGGCGGCCTCGGGGGTGCGGGCGACGACGAGCGCGAGCGGCTGGCCCGCGTACCTGATGGCGTCGTCCAGCACCCGGTAGGACTGCAGCCGCTGGCCGGGGGACAGGTGGACGCAGGGCAGGCGCAGGTCGGCGGCGTCGCCGGGGGTGACGACGTCGAGGACGCCCTCGACCGCCCAGGCCGCCTTGGCGTCGCAGCCGAGCAGCCGGCCGTGGGCGATGGGGCTGCGGACCACGTACGCGTGGACCGTTCCCGGCAGCCGCACCGCCCCGACGTACCTGCCTCGACCGGTCAGCAACCTGGCGTCTTCCCGCCGCGGCGTCCTGGCGCCGACATAAGGCTCACCCATGGTCCCGATTCTGAGCGCGCCCGCCCCGACTGTCGATGACCCCACAGCCAAACCCCCACCCGTCCCTCCCAAGAGGACCGCCCCCGTCCGTCCCTCCCCAAGGGACGGCGGGTCTCATACGACCTCGAAAGCCGCCATCATCGCCATGTCCTCGTGTTCGAGGTTGTGGCAGTGCAGCACGTACCGCCCCCGATAGTCGGTGAACCTGGTGACGATCTCCACGGTCTGCGCCTCGCGCAGCTCGACGGTGTCCTTCCACTCGGGCGGCCCCTGCGGTCGCTCCCCGTTCACCGTCAGCACCTGGAAGTGGTCGAGATGCAGGTGCACGGGATGCGCGACGTCACTGGTCAGCCGCCAGACCTCGATGTCCCCGAGCCTGGGCCTGGCCTCCATGCGCTTGGGGTCGAACGGCTTGCCGTTGATCAGCCACCCCATCCCCCCGCTGCTGAACTCGAACTCCCGCGTCACCTTCGCCTTCCCGGGATCGAGCGCCTCCACCGTGGACAGCCGCTCCGGCACGGACGACTCGTCCTTCTCATCCCGATCCACGACGAACCGCATGACCCTCGCCTGCGCGCCCTCCCCCGCCAGGTTCCGCAGCTCGACCTGCTGCCCCACCTTGTACGCGGAGAAGTCGACCACCACGTCGGCCCGCTCGCCGGGAGCCAGCCGGAGCTGCCGCACCGTACGCGGCTGAGCCAGCAGCCCGCCGTCGGAGCCGATCCGGACCAGCGGCCCGCCGGTCGCCAGCTCGTACGTCCGGGCGTTGGAGGCGTTGCACAGCCGCAGCCGGTACCGGGCCCTGGCCACCCGCAGCTCGGGCCACGGAGCCCCGTTCACCAGGATCACGTCCCCGAGCACGCCCCCCATGTACGCCTCCCGCACCCCGGGCCGCCCCTCCAGCCCCGGATACAGCATCGTGCCGTCGGCGGCGAACGACCGGTCGCAGATCAGCAGCGGCAGGTCGCGTTCCCCGGCGGGCAGCGGCAGCGCCTCCTCCTCCGCGTCCCGCACCAGGAACATCCCGGCCAGCCCGCGCCAGACCTGCGGCCCCGTGTAGTCCATGCGATGGTCGTGGTACCAGAGCGTGGCGGCCCGCTGCTCCAGCGGGAACACGTACTCGCGGGACGCCCCCGGCGCCACCAGGTCGGTGGGGAAGCCGTCGGACTCGGGCGGGGTGTGCCCGCCGTGCAGGTGCAGGACGGTCGGCTCGCCGAGCTGGTTGACCAGCTTCACGACGGTCCGCCGCCCGGCGCGCGCCTCGATGGTCGGGCCGGGGAACGTGCCCCCGTACCCCCAGATCCCGGTACGCAGGCCCGGCAGCACCTCCACCTCGGCCGCCCGCTCGGTCAGCTCGTAGAAGTCGGCCCCGCCCGCGCTGCGCACCGGCTTGGCCGTCTCCGGGACCGGCAGCGGCACCGCGTACGGCCTGGGCAGCGGCGCCGCGCTCGTCAGGAGCTGCGGCTGCGGGGTGCCGGCGATCAGCGAGCAGCCCGGCACCCCGGCCACCGCCACCGCGCCCAGTCCCAGCAGCCGCAGCACGTCGCGTCGTGTGGATGTCATCGCCGCGAGGTGACCCTGGCGAGCTGGGCGACCCCGCCGCCGAACATCATCACCCCGAGCGGCACGTGCACGGCCTTCACGTGGGCCGCGCCGAGGATCGCCGCCACCACCGTGGCCACCAGCAGCGCCACGGCCGGAGCGATGAACTTCGCGGTCCCCCCGCCCGGCCACCGGACGAGGATCGCCACGACGACGTGCGCGAGCCCGACGGCGAGCAGGGCGATCGCCGAGGCCATGTGCAGCGCCCGGCCGCCGGGCATGGAGAGCAGCTGGCCCGCCGTCACCGCTTGGACCAGCAGCGCGACGACGTGCAGGCCCGCCACGGCCGTCAGCGCCCGCATGGGCCAGGTCACGGGCCGGACGGCAAGGGTGTGTTGCGCGGTCATGATCCATCTCCCGAGAGTGCTCGCGCGGGGAGTGCGTCCCCGTGTCCTGAGGCGGTGATGAAGGTCTCCATGCGTTCCATGGCCGAGACGGCGCCGAACGCGCAGAGCCGTACCAGGTCCGCGTCCGGCCGCGAGCCGCGCCAGGCGGCCACGTCGGCGTCGGTCACCCGGTACGGCGCGAGCGCGGCGAGCAGGGCCAGCCGAGCCCCGGCGCGCTCCCCCGCCGGAACCTCGGCGAGCGGCGCGTCCAGCCAGGCGCCGCCCATGGGCGGGTGCTCCCCGTCCCAGGCCGCCACCGTGTCCGCCACGGCGGCGCGGGCGGCGTCGCCGAGCAGTTCCCCACCGGCGGCTCCGGCGGCCCGCAGCGCGGCGTAGGCGGCGCCGACGGCCGTGCCGGCCCCCCAGGCGGGCTCCGGCCGCGCGGGCAGGTCCGCGACCAGGGGCAGGCTCGCGCCCGGCGCCAGCCGCCTGCGCACGGTACGGGCCATCACCCGGCCGCCCACGCTCCTGACCAGGCGCGATTTCTGGAGGTTCGCGGGCAGGAGGTTCTCGGTGAGCAGGGCCGAGGCCATGCGGTTGATGAAGTGGAAGGTCAGCGCCGTGCCGACATGCTCCGCCCCTGTCCGGGCCGCGCCGCCCCGCGACGTGGCCCAGGCCAGCAGCGCGGCGTGCTCGGGGTCATCGGGCGTGCCGCCGGCGGCGATGGTCTCCGCCAGCCGGTGATCGCCGGTCGCGTGCAGCAGCGTCGTGTGCGCGGCCACGCAGAACGGGCACCGGTTCGCCATCGACACGCCCAGCGCCACGACCTCCTTCCCGGTCCTGGACGCGGTCCCGGCCAGCAGCGACTCGCGCAGCGTGGCCCAGGTCGCGGCGAGCACGTCCGGCGCGGGCGACAGCGTCAGGAAGACCGCCATGCGCGCCATGCCGAAGTCGTCCGCGAGTTGCGCGTAGACCTGGGCCACCCGGCCGGTCGCCGCCTGCGGCTGCACCGGCGTGACATAACGGAACTGTGTCTCCATAGCCGGACATCGTGGTATTTCTCATGCCTCGTGGCGTCGTGCCGTGGTTGACTCATGCACCTACCGCCCCGGAAGCACCTTCGTGCGGAATACTTCGCCGGGAGTAGTCCGGAATTACATCCAGGCGGCGAGGCTCGTGCCCTGGTCAACGCTCTAATGTGCAGAGATGACCTTTCTGCGCGGATGGCACCCGCTCGCCGTGGACAGCGCGCTCGCCGCCGTCGTGGCCGTCATGCTGGCCGCCACCGTGCTGGTCACGCCACAGGCGGGCGCCCTGGACCTGGCCGCCGTCCTGGTCGGCTCGCTCTCCCTCGTCGCGTGGCGCCGCGCGCCCCTGGTGCCGCTGGTCGTCGGCACGGTCAGCATGCTCGTCTTCTCCGTGCACGCCCAGCCGGGCCCGCCCGCCGCCTTCCCCGTGCTGATGGCCGTCTTCGCCGCGGTGTGGGCCGGACACCGGCTGCTGCCCGCGCTGGCGAGCGCGGTGTTCCTGGGCGTCAGCCTGGCGATCAACCTGGCCACCGCCACCGGGCAGAGTCCCAAGGACATCGTCCAGGGAACGACGTTGCTGCTCGGCTGGTTCCTGGCGTCGGGGGTGACGGCGACGGTCACCCGGCAGCGGCAGGCGTACCTCGAGCAGGTCGAGCAGCGGGCCGTGGAGGCCGAGCGCACCCGCGAGGAGGTCGCGCGCCGGCGCGCGGGCGAGGAGCGGCTCAGGATCGCCAGGGAGCTGCACGACTCGCTCACGCACAGCATCTCGGTCATCAAGGTGCAGGCTGGCGTGGCCGTGCACCTGGCCCGCAAGCGCGGCGAGGACGTGCCAGGGGCGCTGCTGGCCATCCAGGAGGCCAGCGGGGACGCCATGCGCGAGCTGCGCGCCACGCTGGAGGTGCTGCGCGACACCGACGCCGCCGACGGCTCCGACGGCTCCGACGGCTCCGACGCGCAGGACAGCCGGCTCGACCGGCTCGACGATCTGGTGGAACGGGCCCGCTCGACCGGGCTGGCCGCCACGGTGACGATCTCGGGGGTACGGCACGAGCTGCCGCCCGAGGTCGACCGGGCCGCGTACCGGATCGTCCAGGAGGCGCTCACCAACGTCTCCAGGCACGCGGGCGGGGCGGCGGCGTCCGTACGCGTCGACTTCGGCGGCGACGAGCTGGTCGTGCAGGTGGACGACGACGGCCTGGCGAGCAGGGACGCGCCGCCCGTGCCCGGCGTGGGCCTGCTCGGCATGCGCGAGCGGGTCACGGCGCTGGGCGGCCGGCTGCGGGCCGAGCCCCGCCCGGAGGGCGGCTTCACCGTACGCGCAGAGCTTCCACTGGGGGAACCGACGTGATCCGCGTGCTGCTCGTGGACGACCAGGCACTCATCCGCGGCGGCTTCCGCGCCCTGCTGGAGGCCGAGGACGACATCGAGGTCGTGGCCGAGGCCGCCAACGGCGAGCAGGCCCTCGCCCTCGCCCTCGAACACCTGCCCGACGTGGCGCTCGTCGACGTCCAGATGCCGGTGATGGACGGCATCGAGGCGACCCGGCGCATCGCGGCCGACGAGCGGCTGAGCGAGGTCCACGTCGTGATCCTCACCAACTACGGCCTCGACGAGTACGTCTTCAACGCGCTCAGGGCGGGCGCGAGCGGGTTCCTGGTCAAGGACACCGAGCCCGCCGACCTGCTGCAGGGCGTCAGGGTCGCGGCCCGCGGCGACGCGCTGCTGTCCCCCGCCATCACCCGCCGCCTCATCGGCGAGTACGTGGCCCGCCGCCCCGAGCCGGACCCGCAGGGCCTGGAGGTGCTCACCAACCGCGAGCGCGAGGTGACCGCGCTGGTCGCCCGCGGCATGTCCAACGACGAGATCGCCGCGCACATGGTGATCAGCCCGACCACCGCGAAGACGCACGTCAGCAGGGCCATGACCAAGCTGCGGGCACGCGATCGGGCACAACTCGTGGTCTTCGCGTACGAGTCGGGCCTGGTGACACCGCGTCAGAGCTGATCGCGTGATGAAATGAGGCGTGAACATCATTTCGCGCGGTTTCCGCGGACGGCACCGGCCGGACGGCGACCGGGTGCCGCCGGGGCAGTACCTCGTCGACGACTTCCCCGTGCTGTCGGCCGGGCCGACGCCGCGGGTGCCGCCGGACCGGTGGGAGTTCGCCATCGACACCGAGGCGGAGCAGACCCACCGCTGGTCGTGGCAGGAGTTCATGGCACTGCCCAGTGAGACTCCCACGGTCGACATCCACTGCGTGACCAAGTGGACCAAGCTGGACACCACCTGGGAGGGCGTCTCGCTCGACGTGCTCTTCGAGGACGTCGAGACCGCCGCCGAATACGCGCTCATCTACTCGTACGGCGGCTACACCACGAACCTCCCGCTCGAGGACCTCCTCGACGGCAAGGCGTGGATCGTGCACCGCTTCGACGGCGAGGAGCTGGAGCCGCGGCACGGCGGCCCGGCCCGGCTGATCGTGCCGCACCTGTACTTCTGGAAGTCGGCCAAGTGGGTACGCGGCATCCGGCTGCTGAACGAGGACTGGCCCGGCTTCTGGGAGACCGCCGGCTACCACAACTACGGCGACCCGTGGCGCGAGCAGCGCTACGAGGGCGACTGAGGTGCGCCGCCTGGTCTGGCGGGCGGCCGAGCTCGCCGAGATCGTCACTGAGACCGCGACCGCGCGCACGCTGCGGTTCCGGGTGCCCGAATGGCCGGGGCACCTGGCGGGGCAGCACGTGGACGTGCGGCTGACGGCCGAGGACGGCTACACCGCGCAGCGCAGCTACTCGCTGGCCGGCCCCGCCGACGGCGACCTCGTCGATCTGACCGTGGAGACCGCCCCGGACGGCGAGGTGTCGCCGTACCTGACCGAGGTCATCGAGGTCGGCGACCAGGTCGAGCTGCGCGGCCCGGTGGGCGGCTGGTTCGTCTGGCGGCCGGAGAGCAAGGCGCCGGTCGTGCTGGTGGCCGGCGGGTCAGGGATCGTGCCGCTGATGGCGATGATCCGGGCTCGCAGGCAGGCGGGCAGCCGGGTGCCGTTCCGCCTGCTCTACTCGCTGCGTGACCCGGACCGCCGCTACTACGCCGAGGAGCTGCGCCGACCCGACCCGGGGCTCGACATCTCCTACCTCTACACCAGGTCCGCGCCGTCCGGCGTGTCCCGCCCGGCGGGGCGGATCATGCTGGACGACCTGGCCGAGGGCGGCTGGCCCGCGACCTTCGAGCCCGACTGCTACGTGTGCGGGCCGACGGGGTTCGTGGAGGCGGCGGCCGACCTGCTGCTCGCGCTGGGGCACGCGCCCGAGCGCATCCGTACCGAACGTTTCGGATAGGGGGAACTGACATGACCGCAGAACACCTCGACGGCAACGCGCTGGCGGGCCCGCTCGGAGAGATCTTCGCCGTGGACGTCACCGCCGCCACCGGCCGCTGCGCGAGCTGCGGCCTCGCGGGCCCGGTCGCCTCGCTCCGCGTGTACGGCCCCGACCCCGGGCTGGTGGCCCGGTGCCCCGGCTGCGAGGAGGTGATCCTCCGGCTGGTACGCGGCCCGGGCACGGCCTGGCTCGACCTGCGCGGCACGGTTTCACTGCGCGTTAACCTGCCCGACTGACGACGTTGGGGACAGATCGTTCCTCATGAAGGTGCCCGACTGAGTACACTCGGGCAGGTTCAACCGGCCGAGATCTGTACGGCGAGGCTCTTGGCCATGGGCGGCGACCCGCGGCCCCGTCCCTCTGGAGTCACGTGAGCAGCGGGCTAGTCGACGCGCCCCCGTCCGAACCGAGCGCGCCACCCCGGCGGCGCCGCCGCTGGCTGCGCTGGACGATCGCGGTCACCGTGACCGTGGTCCTCCTGGTCGCGGGCGTGGCCGTCGGCGTCTACGCGAAGCTGACCGGCAACGTCAAGCACATCGACGTCACCGCCGACGACCTCGGCGCCACCCGGCCGCCCAAGGTCGCGGGCACCGCCATGAACGTCCTGGTCGTCGGATCGGACCAGCGCGACGGCAAGAACGCCAAGTACGGGCACCACATCGCGGGTGAGCGCACCGACACGATCATGCTGGTGCACGTGTCGTCCAAGCGCGACAACGCGATGGTCGTCAGCTTCCCGCGCGACTCGCTCGTCCAGCTCCCCGCCTGCCGCGCCACCGGCGCCCTGCCCGGCCAGCGGCCGCACCTGGGCATGATCAACGAGTCGTTCAACTCCGGGGGCATCGCCTGCACCTGGAAGACGATCGAGACGCTCACCCACATCCGCATCGACCACTTCGTGAAGGTCGACTTCACCGGCTTCAAGAGCATGGTCAACGCCATCGGCGGCGTCGAGATCTGCCTGCCCGAGCCGGTGAACGACAAGAAGGCCCTGCTCCACCTGCCCGCCGGGCGGCAGACACTCACCGGCGAGCAGGCGCTCGGCTACGTACGCGCCCGCTACAGCATGGGCGACGGCTCGGACATCGGGCGCATCCAGCGGCAGCAGATGTTCATCGCGTCGATGGTCAAGAAGGTCATGAGCGGCGAGACGCTCACCGACCCCGCCAAGCTGCTGGGCATCCTCGACGCCGGCACCAAGGCGGTAACCACCGACCGCGGCCTGAACTTCGGCGTCATGAAGGACCTCGCGACCAGCCTCCAGGGCCTGAACGCCGGCCAGATCCGCTTCATCACCACCCCCTGGCACTACTCCCTCACCCAGCCCGGCCGGGTCGAGTGGGTGCAGCCGCAGGCCGGCCACCTGTTCCAGATCGTGGCCAAGGACCAGAGCGTCCAGGGCGTCAAGGGCGGCCAGGCCAAGGTGGGCCGTACCAAGATCCAGATCGAGCTCCGCAACGGCACCTGGCGCGGCGGCCTCGGCACCCAGGTGGCCGCCGCCCTGGAGCAGCGCGGCTACCACATCACCAAGATCGGCGACTCGGCCCGCAAGCCGCAGGCCAAGACCACCCTCCTGTACGGGCCCAACGGCGAGACCCGCGTCCCCACCCTCACCAACGACCTCCAGAACTCCACGCTGCGGAAGGTGGCGGGGGCGCAGACGAACCGGCTGGTGCTGGTGATCGGCTCGGACTGGACGGGGCTGAAGCCGTTGCGCGCGGACGACACGGAGTCGATCAAGGGCTTCGACGCCACCCACGACACCTGCGCCACCTGACCCCCGGCGCGGCGGGAGCGGTGGGGGGCGGGTGCGCGGTGTGGTGGGCCGGGAGCGGGGGTTCGGTGGCCGGGTGTGGTGGGGGTCAGAGGGCTTCGGAGAGGCCGCCGCCGTCGATGGCCGTGAAGCCGGCGTCCTCGATCAGCGGCACCACCGCCTTCTTGGCCGCCTCGTCGTCCCCCCAGTAAGGCATGTCGGCCCGCGACCCGCCCCGCTGCCCCGCCGTCCCCAGCGTCAGCAGTTCCTTCGAGTACTTCGTGTTGAACGTCCGCACCAGCCGGACCTCCGCCCCGAGCACGTGCTGCTGGTACTGCGGGCTGGTGAGCCCGCCAGGGACGGCGACCACCACGGACAGGCCGTCCCGTTCGGCGATCGGGTTGCTGGGGTCGACGACGATCTTGCCGGAGAGCGCGCCGTCGAGCTCCGCCGACACGGCGCGGAACGCCTCCCACCCCACCGCCAGCACGATGACCTCGCCGAACCGCGCGGCCTCGCTCGGCGTGCCGCCATCGGCCTGCCCGCCGGTCGCCGCCGTTGCCGCCTCCACGCGGCCGGGATCGGCGTCGCTGAAGAACACCTCGTGTCCGCCCGTCGAGAGCAGGCGGCCAAGAGGCACGCCGAGTCTTCCAGAACCCACGATTGCCACACGCATGTCTTGATCACCTCGTCACCGAAAGGAACCCACCAGACCCCGCCGGTGACATTCCTCCCCAGGTCAGAGGCTTGCTACGCGATGAGCGACGAGAGAGCGGCGAGGGAGTCGACGACCTGCCGGGCGTCGGGCGTGGCGGCCGGGTCGAGCAGCCACTGCAGCAGCAGCCCGTCGGTGATGGCGACCAGCACCGACACGAGCGCCTCGGGCGCCACCGGCAGGTCGATGTCGAACTGGGCGACGGCCCGGCGCACCATGTCGGCGCCAGCACGGCGACAGCGGGCGTACGACTCGGCCAGCCGTTCCCGCAGCACGCTCTCGCGCAGCGCCGCCGGGTAGCCCTCGACGAAGACCACGAGCTGCGGCCGCAGCTCCTCGAACCTGTCGACCAGCTCCGTCATGGCGCGCTCCAGCATCTCCCGCGCGCTGGCCGGCTCCGAGCTGAACATCGCCCGCTCGACCTCGGCGATCCACTGGTCGAAGAACTCGGCCAGGGCCTCGTTCAGCAGCGCGTCCTTGCCGCCGAAGTGGTAGCCGATGGAGGCCAGGTTGGTGCCTGAGGCGGCTACCAGGTCCCGGGCCGTCGTACGGGCATAGCCCTTCTCCTGCAGGCAGCTCACCGCTCCCGCCAGCAGTCTCTCCCGGTATCCACCGGCCTCTGTCCGTGCCACGTGATCCATGCTACAGATATATACAAACGTCTATGACAGACGTACGTATACAAGGAAAGGTCGGAAATGATTCCTCCAGGGCCGAGACTCCCCTCGGCGGTGCAGACGGCGTGGTTCATCCGGGACGCGCCCGGCATGCTCACCAGGCTTCAGCGCAAGTACGGGCCGATCTTCACGGTCCGCTTCACCGGCATCCCGCCGGAGGTCTACGTGACCACCGGGGAGCTGGCCGAGCAGATCTTCCGGACCGACCACGGCGGCGGGCGCGCGGGCGAGGCGAGGCGCGAGTTCCTCGCGCACATGGTCGGCGAGCACTCCGTCCTCACGCTCGACGGCGACCCGTGGTGGCGGCACCGCAAGCTGCTCAACCCGCCGCTGCGCGCCAAGCAGGTCGCCGGCTACCGCGACGACATCGCGGCCATAGCGGCGGAGCGGATCGCGACCTGGCCGCTGGGCAGGCCGTTCGCGCTGCGCGACCGCATGCAGGACATCACGCTGGAGATCATCATCCGGTTGATCTTCGGCATCCGGGACGCCGGGCGCGTCAGCCGGCTCCGCGCGCTGCTGCCCCACCTGATCGAGACCGGCGGGTCCCCGCTGATCCCCCTGCTCCCGGAGAAGTTCCGCAGGATCCCGTTCGGGCCCTACCCCCGGTTCGTACGGGTGAGCACCGAGGTGGACGCGATCCTGTTCGACGAGATCCGCCGCCGCCGGGCCGCCCCAGGAGGCACCGACGTGCTCGGCCGCCTGCTGGACACCGAGCTGGGCGACCATGAGATCCGCGACGAACTGATCACCATGCTCCTCGCCGGGCACGAGACCACCGCCACCGGCCTCGCCTGGGCCTTCGAACGGCTCCTGCGCATGCCCGAGATCCTCGACCGGCTCCCCGACGACGAGACCTACCTCGACGCGGTGGTCAAGGAGGTGCTGCGGGTCAGGCCGGTCGTCTACGAGGCGCCGAGAATGCTCGACGCCCCGCTACGGCTCGGCGAGTACGAGATCCCCGCCGGATGGTACGCCGGACCGTTCATCCCGCTCGTGCACCACGACCCCGCCGCCTTCCCCGAACCCGACGAGTTCCGCCCGGAGCGCTTCCTCGACGGGCCCCAGAGCAGGGCCTGGATGCCGTTCGGCGGCGGGCGGCGCTTCTGCGTCGGCGCGCAGCTGGCGCTGCTGGAGATGCGCGTCATCATCCGCGAGGTACTGCACCGCCTGGAGCTCACGGCGCCCGATCAGGCACCGGAGGCCAGGCGGCTGAAGAACGTCACGCTCGCACCCGCGAACCTGACCCGCGTCACTGCGCGCGCTCGGACTCCTGCTCGGACGCCGTAGGCGGATAGATCTCCTCGCTATGCGCATCGGCTCCCAACTCCTCGCGAAGCCGGTCATAGTCGATGCTGTGGTTGGTGTACTTCAGCTGGCGAGCGACCTTCGTCTGCTTCGCCTTGGCTCTTCCTCGGCCCATGGCTACTCCCTAGTCCCCGCTGTCATGCTATCCAACAACGTTACGACTTGAAGAATTATGCAACTGCGCTGGATTAGTCTGGGCTATATGCACGTGGAGGTCCACCAGGCCAAGGCCGACTTCTTCAGAACGCTCGGCCACCCCGCTCGCATCCGAGTGTTGGAGCTACTCCAGGAAGGGCCGCTTCCCGTCCGGGATCTGCTGGCCCAGATCGACATCGAGGCCTCGAGCCTCTCCCAGCAGCTCGCCGTCCTGCGCAGAGCGGGGATCGTGAGCGCGATTCGCGAGGGCAGCACCGTCGTCTACACGCTGGCCACACCCGAGCTGGCCGACCTGCTCGGGGCTGCCCGCAGGATTCTCACCGACATGCTCGCCGACCAGGGCGAGCTGCTCGCGGAGCTGCGAGCGGAGGTCACTTAGCAGGCGCCTGCCGCACGCGCTTGGGGTACCAGGCCGTGAAGACGGCGGGCAGAACGAATGTGAGCACCTTGATGGCGATGACCAGCGTCGTCGCGTGAGGTGAGACGGAAAGCACGAGCGTCAGGGAGGCCGCGGCGACGGTGAAGGCCGCCGCCCAGATCGTGGTGATCACCGCGTTGACGCGGTAGAACCGCGGGGTCTCCCAGACCTCCTTCGGCGCCATCGTGCGCGCGATGCCGAGCGTGAAGGGCCTGCGGATCGCCAGCGAGCCCCAGGCGGTGCCCGCCAGCCAGACGTTGACCAGCGCGGGGCCGTACGGCGTGAGCGGCGAGTGCGGGGCCACCAGCGACAGCGCCGTGAGACAGGCGAAGAACAGCGCCGCGCTGCTCTCGATCACCATCTCGTCCCAGGCCTTGCCCGCCCTGCGGTCGATGACGACGAGGCCGAGGGCGATGACGAGCCCGGTGATGGCGCCCCAGCGCCACTCGTCGCCGGTGGCGATGACCGCGTAGACGATCCAGGGCAGGAAGCCGAGCAGGCCGCGCATGGTGGGGTGTCCTTCCATATTCCTAAAGTGACATGTCGAAGCTAGAACCTCCTGCGCTGATATGTCAACATAGGAATATGAGCCTTCGACACGCCGTGCTGGGACTGCTCTCCGAGGGACCCGCGAGCGGATACGACCTGATGAAGATGTTCGACATCTCGCTGTCGAACGTGTGGCCCGCCACACAGAGCCAGCTCTACGCGGAGCTGGGCAAACTGGCCGACGCGGGTCTCGTGGACGTGTCGGCCGAGGGCCCGCGCGGCCGCAAGGAGTACGCGGTCACCGAGGCGGGCCTGACCGAGCTGCGCCACTGGATCACCGAGGTCGAGCCGACCAGGGTCCTGCGCAGCGACATGCTGCTCCGGGTGTTCTTCCTGGCCCAGGTCGCGCCCGAGCAGGCCCGCGGATACCTCCGCCACCAGGCCGAACGCGTCCGCAAGCACGTGGAGCACCTCGAGGGTCTCCGCGAGTTCCTCGAGAACCGCGAGGACAACCTCTCGGCGTACGGCCGGATCAGCCTCGAATACGGCCTGCGGCTGGGCAAGGCCCAGCAGGAGTGGGCCGAATGGGCCGAAGGTCAGATCCGTTAGGCTCTGGCGCATGGTCTCCGAGCTGTTCGATCCCAAGGCGTGGCAGGCGGTCGAGGGATTCGACTTCACCGACATCACCTACCACCGGGCAGTCGACCAGGGCACGGTGCGGATCGCGTTCAACCGCCCCGAGGTGCGCAACGCGTTCCGCCCCCAGACCGTGGACGAGCTCTACCGCGCGCTCGACCACGCCAGGCAGACCACCGACGTCGGCTGCGTGCTGCTCACCGGCAACGGCCCCTCGCCCAAGGACGGCGGGTGGGCCTTCTGCTCCGGCGGCGACCAGCGCATCAGGGGCAAGGACGGCTACCAGTACGCCGACGGCTCGGCGGCCACCGGGCGGCTGCACATCCTGGAGGTGCAGCGGCTCATCCGGTTCATGCCCAAGATCGTGATCTGCGTGGTGCCCGGCTGGGCCGCGGGCGGCGGCCACAGCCTGCACGTCGTGGCGGATCTCACCCTGGCCAGCGCCGAGCACGCCCGCTTCAAGCAGACCGACGCCGACGTGGCCAGCTTCGACGGCGGCTTCGGCTCGGCCTACCTCGCTCGGCAGGTCGGGCAGAAGTTCGCCCGCGAGATCTTCTTCCTCGGCGACACCTACACGGCGGCCGACGCGCACCGCATGGGCATGGTCAACGCCGTCGTCCCGCACGAGGAGCTGGAGCGCACGGCCCTGGAGTGGGGCCGCAAGATCAACGGCAAGTCGCCGACGGCGCAGCGCATGCTCAAGTTCGCCTTCAACGCGATCGACGACGGGCTCGTGGGGCAGCAGGTGTTCGCCGGTGAGGCGACGCGGCTGGCGTACATGACGGAGGAGGCCGCCGAGGGGCGTGACTCCTTCCTGCAGAAGCGCGAGCCCGACTGGTCGCCGTACCCCTGGCACTTCTGAACCGGCGTCCCCGGGCAGACTGGCGGTATGAAGATCAGGGTGCCGGAGGCGTTGACCGAGTCCCACGTGAAATACGACGGGGAGGCCGGTCGCGCCTGGTCCGCGGGGCTGCCCGCGCTGGCCGAGCGTTACCTGGAGGAGTGGGCGCTGCGGCTGGACGGGGAGCCCAGGCACGGGGTGGTGTCCCTCGTGCTGCCCGTCGTACGCGAGGACGGCACGAAGGCGGCGCTCAAGCTCCAGCCCGTCAACGACGAGAACGCCACCGAGGCCCCCGGCCTGCGCACCTGGGCCGGTGACGCGTCGGTACTGCTGCTCGACTCCGACCCCGGGACCGGCACCCTGCTGCTCGAACGCCTGGAGGCCGACCGCTCTCTGTCCGGCATGCCGGACGACATGAGGGCCCTGGGCATCCTCGCGGACCTCCTGGCCCGCCTGGTGTCCTACCCGGCGCCCGAAGAGATGCGCCGGTTGGGCGACATCGCCCGGGCCATGCTGGACGACGTGGACGGGGCCGTGGCGAAGCTGCCGCGCGAGAGCGACCGCCACTGGGTGCGCTACTGCGCGGGCGCCGTCGGCGAGCTCGTCTCCGAGCCGGGCGACCGGCTGCTGCACTGGGACCTGCACTACGACAACGTGCTGGCCGCCGACCGGGAGCCGTGGCTGAGCATCGACCCCAAGCCGCTGGCGGGCGACCCGGGGTTCGACCTGCTGCCCGCCCTGCACAACCGCTGGGACGACGTGGTCGCGTCCGGCGACGTGCGGCGGGCCGTGCTGCGCCGCTTCGACCTCATGGTGGACCGGCTCGGCCTCGACCCCCGGCGGGCGGCCGGGTGGACGCTCGGCCGGGTGCTGCAGAACGCCCTGTGGGACGTCAAGGACGAGGAGACCGAGCTCAACGAGATCGGCCTCGCCGTCGCCGAGGCCGTACGTCAGCGGATCTGAAGGACGATCTTGCCCTGGCCGTGGCCGGTCTCGATCTCCCGGTGCGCCTCCGCCGCGTCCTCCAGCGGGTACGTCCTGCGTACCGCGAATTTGAAGGCGCCCTCGGCGTACAGGCGGGCGTAGCGCCCGAGCCGCTCGGCGGAGCGCTGCCCCTGCACCACCCGGACGCCCAGCTCGGCCGCCTTGCCGTGCTCGACCAGCGTGACGATCCGGGCGCGGTCCTTGACCAGCTCGATCGATACCTCCAGCGCGTGGCCTCCGGCCCCGTCGAGCGCGGCGTCCACACCGTCCGGGGCGAGCGCGCGTACCCGGTCGGCGAGCCCTTCGCCGTAGACCACCGGGACGGCGCCGAGGTCGCGCAGGTAGTCGTGGTTGGCCTCGCGGGCCGTGCCGATCACGGTGGCCCCGCGCCGCCGGGCGATCTGCACGGCCGCCGTGCCCACGGACCCGGCCGCGCCGTGCACGAGCAGCGTCTCGCCCTCCGCGAGGCCGAGCCCGTCGATCGCCAGCTCGGCGGTCTGCACGCCCGAGGTCAGCCCGCCGGCCACCTCCCACGGCACCTCCGCCGGCTTGGGCGCCACGTCCGTCCCCGGCACCACGATGTACTCGGCATAGGCGTACAGCGCCGAGAACCCGAGCACCTCGTCCCCCGCGGACACCCCGGTCACCCCGTCGCCCACCTGGTCCACCACGCCCGCGAACTCGTTGCCCGGAATGCGCGGGAAGGGGGCAGGACCCATGTACGGCGGCAACCACCCCGCCCGTACGGCCGTGTCGAACGGCTGCACGCCGGCCGCGCGCACCCGCACCCTGACCTGGCCGGGACCCGCCTGCGGCGCGGGCAGCTCCATCACCTTCAGGACCTCCGGGCCGCCGGGTTCGGCGAAGGCCGCGGCTCTCATCACGTCAGTCATGACCCCAACCCTGCAACCTCAACCTAAGTGGAGGTCAAGCGGGGAAAAGTCACCAGACTTTTCGGGAACTTTCCGCTTTAGTCGCGCTTTATCTGTATATAGTCCGTCAGGACATCAACGGGGGATGGGCACACGGGGCGGGATGATCGAGTTCTTAGACACCGTACTGAGCTTTCCGACTGTCATTTTCACTTTCCTTCTCGTGGTGGTCATCGGCTATTGGCTGACCGTGATCACCGGGCTGTTCGAACTGGAAGATGACGCCACCTGGCTGGGCCTCGGGGGAGTTCCGGCCGGGATCGTGCTTTCGCTGTTGATTGCCCTGGCCTGGTTGCTCTGCCTGATAGGCAGCGTGGTGGCGAGTGGCGGCCTGCTGATCGCCGTCCCCTTCGCCGCACCGGCCGGGGCCTGGCTGGCCATCCGTGGCCTGCTGGGTCCGCTACGCAGGCTGTTCCCCGCCGGGGACCGGCACTCGCGTGGCGACTTCGTCGGCCAGATGTGTGTGATCCGCACCGGCGCGGCCACCCCTGACTTCGGCCAGGCCGAGGTCACGGCCGCCGACGGCTCGTCCGCGATCGTGCAGGTACGCACGACCGGCGAGGACCGCCTTGCCCGCGGCGACGACGCACTCATCTTCGAATACGACAAAGACGGCGAATTCTTCTGGGTCATGCCCTACGAAAGTGAGCACTGATGGACGTCATCTCCACCGGCTTCGGCGTATTTCTCGCCGTCATCCTGGTCATCGTGATTGGCCTGCTCGCCGTCATCGGCCGCCTTTTCCGCAAGGTGGATCAGGGCAAGGCACTGATCATCTCCAAGGTTAACAAAGTGGACGTGACGTTCACCGGCGCCGTCGTCTTACCGGTCGTCCACAAGGCCGAGACCATGGACATCTCGGTCAAGACCATCGAGATCGAGCGGACCGGCCGCGAAGGGCTCATCTGCCAGGACAACATCAGGGCCGACATCAAGATCACGTTCTTCGTCCGCGTGAACAAGACCGCCGAGGACGTCATCAAGGTCGCCCAGGCCATCGGCACCGTGCGCGCCAGTGACGAGTCGACGTTGCAGGAGCTGTTCAGCGCGAAGTTCTCCGAGGCGCTCAAGACGGCCGGCAAGCAGCTCGACTTCGTGGACCTCTACACCAAGCGCGACGAGTTCAGGGACCAGATCGTCCGGCTCATCGGCACGGACCTGAACGGTTACAGCCTCGAGGACGCCGCCATCGACTACCTCGAGCAGACCTCGCTCCTGCAGCTCGACAAGAGCAACATCCTCGACGCGCAGGGCATCCGCAAGATCACCGAGCTGACGGCGATCGAGCACGTGCGCACGAACGAGTTCCAGCGCAACGAGGAGAAGGAGATCACCCGCCAGAACGTCGACGCCCGCGAGGCCATCCTGGAGCTGCAGCGCCGCCAGGCCGACGCCGAGCTCAAGCAGCGGCGGGAGATCGAGACCGTCAAGGCCCGCGAGGAGGCGGAGATCGCCCGCGTGCAGGCCGAGGAGCGGCTGCGCGCCCAGAGCGCCAACATCAAGGCCGACGAGCAGCTTGGCGTGCAGAACGAGAACCGCGCCCGTGAGATCGCGGTCGCCGAGAAGAACCGCGAGCGCGTGATCGCGATCGAGTCCGAGCGGATCGAGAAGGACCGCGTGCTGGAGGTCATCGCCCGCGAGCGGGAGACCGAGCTGTCGCGCATCGCCAAGGACAAAGAGGTCGAGACCGAGAAGCGGACCATCGCCGAGGTCATCCGCGAGCGCATCGCGGTCGACAAGACCGTGGCCGAGCAGGAAGAGAGCATCAAGCGGCTGCGCGTGGTCGAGGAGGCCGAGCGCACCCGCCAGACCGTGATCATCGCCGCCGAGGCCGAGGCCCAGGAGAACCTGGTCAAGGACATCAAGGCGGCCGAGGCCGCGGAGGCCGCGTCCAAGTTCAAGGCGCGCGAGGAGCTGGTGCTCGCCGAGGCCAGGCAGCAGGCGGCCGAGCTGGAGACCAGGGCCAAGATCCGGCTGGCCGAGGGCATCCAGGCCGAATCGGCCGCGGCCGGGCTGGCGGAGGTGCAGGTCAAGGAGCGCGACGCGGAGGCCATCGAGAAGGTCGGCCGCGCGGAGGCCCTGGTGCTGAAGGAGCGGCTGGCCGCCGAGGCCGAGGGCGCCAAGTCCATGGCGCTGGTCGAGGGCGACCGGCTCAAGGCGCAGGCTGCGGGTGAGCAGGCGATGGCGCTGGCCGGGGCGGCCGCGGTGGGCGAGAAGCTCAAGGCCGAGGCCGAGGGTCTCACGCAGAAGGCGGCCGCGATGGCGGCGCTGGACGAGGCCAGCAGGGCGCACGAGGAGTACCGCCTGCGCCTGGAGGCCGACAAGGAGATCCGGCTCAAGCACATCGACGTGTCGCGGCAGGTGGCGGAGTCGCAGGCCAGCGTGCTGGCCGCCGGTCTCGCCAAGGCGAACATCGACATCGTCGGCGGCGACACGATGTTCTTCGACAAGGTGGTCGGGTCCATCACCGCGGGCAAGGTGGTCGACGGGTTCGTGGACCACTCGGAGGTCGCGGGCGCGCTGGTCTCGCCGTACGTGAACGGCTCGGCCAGCCTGGCGACCGACCTGGCGAACGTGATCGGCGGCGTGCGTACCGAGGACATCAAGAACCTGACCGTCTCCGCCCTCCTCATGCGGCTCATCCAGGACGGCGGCCCGCAGGCGACGGCGCTCGGCGAGCTGCTGGAGACGGCCCGCAGGCTCGGCGTGGCCGACTCCCCCGTGGCGGCGCTCGCCGGGGCCGCTCGGTGACCCAGGTGACCCAACTGGAGGCGGGGACCTACGAGGTCCTCAGGAACAGGCTCCAGGCCCAGGCCAAGACCCTGACGGCGGCGGTCGAGGCGCTCAACGGGGCGCGGCTGAAGGTGTTCGGCGGCGCGGAGCTGCGCCTGCTGGGCACCGAGCGGATCCGCACGGAGAACAACTGCGTCCCCAGGGACATCGTCTCCCTGGGCGACGTGATGCTCTTCGGCTACAACGTCTTCATCGGGCTGAAGCCGGAGACGGCGGTGGCGGACGTGTTCGCGGTGCACCGGTTCTCCAGGGACGGTGACGCGTTCAGGTTCGACGCCGACAAGCTGGAGACGCTGGACGATCCGGCGTTCAAGAAGGACTTCGCCGAGCTGTACCGGTACTACAAGGAGACCAGGCTGCAGCAGCTGCGGCGGGTCGAGGGCAAGCTGCTGGCGGTGTTCCAGACGGGGCCGGCGGACCTGCGGGTGCTGCGGTGGACGGTCGACAACGGCGGAGTCCCGAAATATGTGGATAACCGGGGGGAGCGGGACCACACCTTCCCCCCGTCCCACGACTTCGAGTGGACGCCGACCACGCGCGACGACCACGTGCTCGGACGGCACCCGCACATCTCGATCGAGGGAGAGGTGTTCGTCGAGACGGTCGGCGGCGACCTGACCATCAAGATCGAGAACAACACGGAGACCGGCGCCGGCATCTACGCCGAGCCGGTCGCCGAACAGCTGCAGAGCCTGGCGGACGCCGACGTCGAGTACGCCAGGGTCGGGCCGCTCGTCCTCATGCGGATCAGGCCGTACAAGGAGACCGAGCGGCGCCACCTGGTCTTCAACACCCGCACCAAGGCCGTCATCAGGCTTGACGGCCTCGGCCAGGCGTGCCAGCGCCTGCCCGAGGACCAGGGGCTGATCTTCCCCGGCGGCTACTACCTGGCGACCGGGGCCAGCAAGACGTTCGACACGGACGTGGCGGACCTGGAGTTCGAGCGGGTGGTCCGCTCGCCCAACGGCGAGGACGTCCTGTACGTCTTCCACGCCAGAGGCGACGGGCGCTCGCTGCTGCTGCCGTACAACGTGATCAGGAAGGAGGTCGCCAACCCCATCGTCTGTCACGGCTACTCGCTGTTCGACGACGGCACGATGGTGGTCTTCCGCGCGACCTCCGACGAGCCCACCCGGGTGCACCCGATGCAGGTCTGGCAGACGCCGTACGTCTCCGACACGTACGCCGCCGCCCAGCCCGCCGGGACGGGGCCCCTGGAGCGCATCGGCAACGCGGAGCTGGTGCGCGGCATCTCCGACTGCCTGTCCGTGTCGCGGATGGTCGAGGAGATGGCGGCGTCCGCGGGGACGTTCGAGGGGCTGATCGCGGCCTGCACGCGGACGTTCGACTCCTACCACTGGCTGGAGGAGCACGGCCTGAGCGGGCCGCTCGCCGACGTGCGGGCCACGGCCGAGCAGGTGCTGGACGAGTACGAGAACGTCGAGCAGCTCACCCGCCAGGCCGCGGAGGCGCTCACCGCCGCCTCCGAGGAGACCACCCACCTGGTACGCGAGGCGCGGGGGGACAGTCCGGTCACCGCGGACGCCTGGGTCGACACGCTGGCCACGCTGCGGCGGGCCCAGGGTCGCCTGGTGACGTTGCGCGAGACCCGCTACATCGACCTGGCCGGCCTGGACGCGCTGTCCTCCTCCGTGACGGAGGAGCTGGCGTCCGTCGGCCGGCGGGCAGTCGAGTTCCTGCAGGGCGCGGAGGCGTTCACCGCCTACCACGCGGCCGTCGAGGAGCTCGCCGCCGGGGCGGCCGCGATCGGCACGGTCGCGGAGGCCGCCCCCGTGGCGGACCGGCTGGCCGCACAGGCGGAGGGGCTGGAGGTGGTGACGGAGGTCGTCGGCTCGCTGGACATCGCCGACGCGACCGTACGCACCTCCATCCTGGGCCGGATCGCCGAGGTCCTCGGCGGGGTGAACCGGGCGCGCGCCATCCTGGACGGGCGCCGGCGCGAGCTGCTCGGGACGGAGGGGCGGGCCGCGTTCGCCGCCGAGTTCGCCCTGCTCGGCCAGTCCATCACGGGCGCGCTGGCGATGGCGGACACCCCGGCCAAGTGCGACGAACAGCTCGGGCGGCTGATGCTGCAGCTGGAGACCCTGGAGTCGCGCTTCGGCGAGTTCGACGACTTCGCGGCGCAGCTGTCGGCCAAGCGGGAGGACGTCTACGAGGCGTTCTCGGCCCGCAAGCAGACCCAGCTCGACGACCTCGCCCGGCGCGCCGACCGCGTCTTCGCCTCCGCCGAACGCATCCTGGGCAGCATCACCCGCCGCCTCGGCGCCCTCGCCTCCCTGGACGATGTCAACACGTACTTCGCCACCGACCCGATGGTGGCCAAGGTCCGCTCGGCCGCCGTCGAGCTGCGCTCGCTCGGGGACGCCGTACGGGCCGAGGAGCTGGACGGGCGCGTCAAGTCGGCCCAGCAGGAGGCGGGCCGGGCCCTCCGGGATCGCCTCGACCTCTTCTCCGACGGCGGGGAGACGCTCCGGCTCGGCCGCCACCGCTTCGCCGTCAACACCCAGCCCATCGACCTGACGCTGGTGCCGCACGGGAGCGGGTCAAACGAGCCCGGAAGCGGCCGTGAGCATGAGCGCGTGTCCATGCACTTCGCGATCACCGGGACCGACTACCGCTCGCCGGTGCCCGCCTCCTTCGCCGACACCCGGCCCTTCTGGGACCAGCTGCTGGTGTCGGAGACGCCTGAGGTGTACCGGGGCGAGCACCTGGCCGCCTCGCTCCTGGACTCCCTCTCCCCCGGGGCCGCTCTTGAGGACGCGGTGCGGCAGGCGGTGGAGTCGCGCTATGACGAGGGGTACGAGCGCGGGGTCCACGACCACGACGCCGCTGCCATCCTGGACGTGCTGGTACGGCTGCGGTCGGGGGCGGGGTTGCTGCGGTACCCGGCCGAGGTGCGGGCGGCGGCGCAGCTGTTCTGGGCCTTCGGGTTGGACGAGGTTTCACGTAAAACATTCACCACGCGCGCCGTGTCGCTCGTCCGCGCCCGCGCCGTCTTCGGCCCCACCCCTGCCCTGGACTCGCTGGCGGTCGAGCTGGAGACGTTGATCGCGGACTTCCTCGGCGGCCTCCGCACCCCAGCGACGGACCCCACCGTCGGCACGGGGGCCGGGCTTGCGGGGGAGTATCTCGTCGAGGAGCTGGGCGGCGGCCCGTTCGGGTTCGTGACCGGCAAGGCGGCCCGTGACCTCCTGGACGGCTTCCGCCAGGCCCTGGGCCCGGCCAAGCTGCGGGAGTTCGAGGACGAGCTCAAGAGCGTCCCGCTCCCCGAGCGCCTGCAACTGGCCCACGCCTGGATGGCCGCCTACCACCAGGGTCCCGAGGTGGCGGAGGCCATCGCGGTGCAGCTGTGCGACGTCCCCCGCCACGACTCCAGCGCCGCCGTCCAGGAGACCGTGGACGGCCTCCTGGGCGCCCACCCCCGCATCAAGGACCGCAAACTCGACATCCGGCTGGACGAGCTCCTCACCAGGACCCGCCGCTTCCGCCAGGAGCGTGTCCCGGCGTACCGGGCCTACCAGCGGCGCAGGAGCGAGCTGGTCGAGGCCGAGCGCCACCGCCTGCGCCTGGACGAGTACAAGCCCAAGGTCATGAGCGCCTTCGTGCGCAACCGCCTGCTCGACGAGGTGTACCTGCCGCTGATCGGCGACAACCTGGCCAAGCAGCTCGGCGCGGCGGGCGCGGGCAAGCGTACCGACCAGATGGGCCTCCTCCTGCTCATCTCACCGCCCGGCTACGGCAAGACGACCCTGATGGAGTACGTGGCCAGCCGCCTGGGCCTGGTGTTCGTCAAGGTGAACGGCCCGGCCCTGGGCCACGAGGTGACCTCGCTGGACCCGGCGGACGCGCCCGACGCGACGGCCAGGCAGGAGGTGGAGAAGATCTCGTTCGCGCTGGAGACGGGCAACAACACGCTGCTCTACCTCGACGACATCCAGCACACCTCGCCGGAGCTGCTGCAGAAGTTCATCTCGCTCTGTGACGCCCAGCGGCGCATCGAGGGCGTGTGGAACGGCCGCACCCGCACGTACGACCTGCGCGGCAAGCGGTTCGCGGTGTGCATGGCGGGCAACCCGTACACCGAGTCCGGGCAGCGTTTCCGCATCCCCGACATGCTGGCCAACCGCGCCGACGTCTGGAACCTGGGCGACGTCCTGTCGGGCAAGGACGACCTGTTCGCGCTGAGCTACGTGGACAACGCGCTGACCTCCAACCCGGTGCTCGCGCCGCTCTCCGGCCGCGACCGCGCGGACGTCGAGCTCCTCGTACGGCTCGCCAGGGGCGACACGACCGTCCAGCCCGACCAGCTCCGTCACCCGTACAGCAAGCCGGAGCTGGACCAGATCCTCAGCGTGCTGGCCAAGCTCGTACGCGTCCAGGAGGTCGTGCTGGCCAACAACCAGGCCTACATCGCCTCGGCCGCCCAGTCCGACGCGGCCCGCACCGAGCCCCCGTACCGGCTGCAGGGCTCGTACCGCAACATGAACAAGCTGGCCGAGCGCATCGTCCCCGCCATGAACGACGCCGAGCTGGAAGCGGTGATCGACGACCACTACCTGGGAGAGGCCCAGACCCTGACCACGGACGCCGAGGCCAACCTGCTCAAGCTGGCCGAACTGCGCGGCCGCCTCACCCCGGCCCAGGCCGGACGCTGGGCGGAGATCAAGACCGCCTACCTCAAGGCCAAGGCCCTGGGCGGCGCCGACGACGACCCGATGGCCCGGGCCGTCGGCGCCCTCGGCCTGCTGGCCGACCGCGTGAGCGAGGTCGGCACCGCCATCCGCGAAGCCGACCGCGTGGGCGAGGTGGACACGACCGTCCGCGAAGCCGACCGTTAGGCCACCGGCCCCGGCTCGCTCGCCCTGGTGCGGTGGCCCGTGATCCCACCCACCGGCCGCCACACCGGGGCCCCATCCCGCCGACCCCGGTGCGCCGTGTGCAGGGTGTCCGCGCCGGAGGTCGCGCGTGATGGCGCAAGGACAGCGGGGCTAGGTCGTCAGGTCGCGGGTGGCCGCGCGCTGGAGGGCCGTGGCGCGGGTGACGTAGTCGAGGATCAGCTCCAGCTCGTCATCCGTGTACCGCGCGTACAGCTCCCCCAACGCCGCCACGAACGGCTCGAACAGCTCGCTGAACCCGGCCAGCCGCTCGTAGTTGATCTCCACGATGACCCGCCGCCGGTCCCGCGTGTCGCGCACCCGCCGCACCAGCCACTTCGACTCCAGCCGGTCGATCAGCCCGCTGACGGTGGCCGGCGCCAGCCCCGCGTGCTGGCCGATCTCCCCCGCCGTCAGCGGCCCCATGCGCTGCAGCAGGTCGAGCGTCTTCTCCTCGGTCATGCCGAGCCCCAGCCGCTCGCCCATGGCGGTGTGGTACATCACGGCGGCGTTGCTGTTGTCCCGCCCCGCCATGCCGAGGGCCTCCAGCAAATTCTTTCGCCGCTCCGAAATATCTCTGGACACAGGTAAAGCCTCCGCATATATTTCGTTCGACCGAACGAAAGGTTATCACTATGAAGGCTCTGATCATAGGCTGCGGCATCGCCGGACCCGTCACGGCGATGGCCCTGCGCGAGGTGGGTGTGGACGCCGAGATCTTCGAGGCGTACGGGCAGGGTGCGGAGGACGTGGGCTCGTTCCTGAACGTCGCCTCCAACGGCCTGGCCGCGCTCCGCGTGCTGGGCGCGCACCACAAGGTATTGTCGCAGGCCATCCCCACCCCGCGCATGGTCATGTGGAGCGGCTCGGGCAAGCGGCTGGGCGAGGTGGCCAACGGGCTGCGGCTCGACGACGGCACGGTGAGCCACACCGTCCTGCGCTCCGACCTCTACCGGACCATGCGTGACGAGGCCGCCCGGCGCGGCATCGAGGTCACGTACGGCAAGCGCCTGGTCTCGTACGACGAAAGCGCGAGGCAGGTGACGGCCAGGTTCGCGGACGGCACGGAGGCGACGGGCGACCTGCTGATCGCGTGCGACGGCGTGCACTCGAGCACCCGCACGATCCTCGACCCGCAGGCTCCCGCCGCCCGCTACAGCGGCCTCTACAGCTTCGGCGGGATCGTCAAGGACTCCGGCTTCCCCGGCGAGCCGGGCGTCTACAACATGGTCTTCGGCAAGCGCGCGTTCTTCGGCTACGCGCTACCCGAATCGGGCGAGACCTGGTGGTTCGCGAACCTGCCCAGGCGGCTCGGCGACGTTCCGAAGGACTGGAAGCCGGTGCTGGTCAGGGCGTTCGAGGACGACGCGAACTTCTCCGCCGAGCTCATCCGGCGCAGCGACGTCGAGCCGGGGTCGCCGATCTACGACCTGCCACCCGTGCCCGTGTGGCACCGCGGCCGGGTCCTGCTGATCGGGGACGCCGCGCACGCCACCTCGCCCAGCTCCGGCCAGGGCGCCTCGCTGGCCATCGAGGACGCGGTCGTGCTGGCCAGGTGCCTGCGCGACAGCGGGAGCCACACGAAGGCGTTCGAGCGCTTCGAGGCCGAACGGCGGCCCAGGGCGGAGCGGGTGGTGGCGTACTCGCGGACGATCAGCAACAGCAAGGCCGCGAGCCCGGTCGCCCGGGTCTTCCGCGACCTGATGCTGCCGTTCTTCCTGAAGAAGAGCGCGAGCCAGGAGTCACTCGCCTGGATGTACCGCTACCAGGCGAGCCTGTGAGACTGCCGCCTCCCCGGCCGGGACCAGCGGCAACCGCACGTCCGGGGTCGGGATCAGGCCCTGGGCGTGCAGCACTCCCTTGATCACGGTGGGGTTCGGCTCGGCGAAGAGCGCGGCCGAGAGCCTGGCCAGCCGGTGTCCGAGCGCCCTCGCCCTGGCCGCGTCGCCCGCGTTCCAGGCCTCCACCAGCTCGACGTAGCCGCGGGTCTGCAGATGTGCCGAGGCGAGGATCCCGCCGACGGCGCCCAGCGCGAGCAGCGGAGAGATGAACGCGTCGTCGCCCCCCACCACCTCGAACCCCTCGGGCAGATCCCCCAGCAGGTCCACCGCGTCCTGGTCGATCCCGCCCGCCGCGTACTTCATGCCCGCGATCATCGGGTGCGCGCCCAGGTGCCGGAAGGTCGCGGCGCCGACCGCCTGACCCGTCCGGTACGGGATGTGGTAGATCACCAGCGGCACCGGCGTCGCCTCCGCCAGGGCCTCGAAGTGCGCGATCACGCCGCGCTCGCCCGGCCGCAGGAAGTACGGCACCGTCACCAGCGCGGCGCCGACCCCCGAGGGCAGGCCCTGCAGGGCCCGGGCCGTCGAACGCGTGTCGTTCCCCGTCACCCCCACCGTCAGCAGCGCCTGCCGCTCCGCGCACACCCGCGCGCACGCCTCGACCACCAGCTCCCGCTCGCCGGGGTCGAGCGCGGCCACCTCGCCCGTCGTGCCCAGCGCGACCAGCCCGGCGGCGCCCTGGTCGAGGTAGTCCGACGCGAGCTTCTCGATCGCGTCCACGGCCACCTCCCCCGACGAGGTGAACGGGGTGACCAGCGGTACGTGTAGTCCTCTCAGCATGGTTCGAGCCTGTCCTGCCCGGACCCGTTAGGTCCAGCGCGGATTTCTTCGTTTGAGATTAAGCTCAGCTTATGCTCGACCCGCGCAAGCTCCACCTCCTCCGCGAACTCGCCCGGCGCGGCACCATCGCCGCGGTCGCGGAGGCGGTGACGTTCACGCCTTCGGCCGTCTCCCAGCAGCTCAGCGCGCTGGAGCGGGAGGCGGGCGTGCCGCTGCTGGAGCGCACCGGCCGTACCGTGGCGCTGACGCCCGCCGGGCACCTGCTGGTCGAGCACGCGCACGCCGTGCTGGAGCAGCTCGAACGCGCGTCGGCGGCGCTCGCCGCCGCACGTGGCGGGCCTTCGGGGCCGCTGCGGATCGGCGCGTTCCCGACGGCGGCCCGCGTGCTCCTGCCCCCGGCGCTCGTCGAGCTGACCGGGGCGCATCCCGGGCTGGTGCCGATGGTCTCCGAGATCGACCCCGCCGACGTCTCGGCCGCGCTGCGGGCGGGCGAGCTGGACGTGGCGCTCGTGCACGAGTACGACTTCGTGCCGCCCGTGACGGACGCGTCCATCGAGACGGAGCCGCTGTACAGCGAGCCCATGTACCTGACCGACCGGCCCTCCGTGGCCGACGCCCGCGCCGACGCGTGGATCACCGACAGACCGGGCACCCTCTGCCACACCATGGCGATCCGGGCGTGCCAGGCGGCGGGGTTCGAGCCGCTCGTACGGCACCACATCGACGACTTCGACACCGTGCTCGCCTTCGTCGCCGCCGGGCAGGGGGTCGCGCTCGTACCGCACCTGGCGGCGATCGACCCGCCGGCCGGGGTGACGCTCACCCGCCTGCCGCTGAGCCGCCGCACGCTCGCGGCCTTCAGGAAGGGGAACGGCGGGCATCCGGCGATCAGGGCGGCCGTCGCCGCCTTCCACGCGGCGATCCCCCACCTGCCCCTCTAACGCAGCAGCCCTCTGACCAGGTCGGCGAAGCCGGCGGCGAGCCGTTCGTGCTGCCCGGCCCGCAGCTGGCTCGCGATCGGCTCCATGTGCAGCGTGCCGAGCAGCATGTGGGCGATCTGCTCGGCGTCCACGTCGGACCGCCCTTCGGCGATCAGCCGGGACACGTGCCGGTGCCAGGACCGGTAGATCGGGTTCTCCTCCCTGCGCTGCTCGCCGTGGGCCTTGGTGGTGACCCTGGCGTGCTCGATGGCGCTGACGAGGTTCCCGTTGCGCGCCGCCAGCACGGCCACGTCCGCGAAGAAGGCGACCAGCCGCTCGACCGGCTCCGCGCCCGGCCCCAGCGGCGGCGGCCCCTCGGTGAACGCCTGCTCGAACTCGCGCGCCCGCTCGCTCATCAGCTCCAGCATGAGCCCCGTACGGCTCCCGAACCGGTGGAACACCGTCCCCTTGCCCACGCCGGCAGCGACCGCCACCCGCTCGACCGAGACCTGCTCGGGCGGGTGCCGCTGCAGCAGCTCCTCGGCCGCCCGCAGGATGGCCTGCCTGTTGCGCGCGGCGTCGGCCCGCTCTCGACGTTCCATCCGGTCATTCTTTCCCATGGACAAACTTGACCAGTGGTCCATATATTAACTGGACCATCGGTTCAGTTAAAGGAGTTCACGCATGCGCGCGATCGTCCTGTCGGAAAAGGGCGGCCCCGAACGGCTCGAAGTGGCGGACCTGCCGCGCCCCGGCCCAGGCGAGGGCCAGGTCCTCATCCGCACCCAGGCCGTCGGCGTCAGCTACGCCGAGACGCAGATCCGGGCGGGGACGCTGCCGTTCCCGCTGCCGCTGCCCGCCGTGATCGGCGCGGAGGCGGTCGGCGAGGTGGTCGAGGTCGGCGAGGGGGTGGACGCGAAGCTGCTCGGGAGCACGATCGTGGGGGTCACCGGCGGCCTCGGCTCGTACGCCGAGTACGCCGTGCTCCCGGCCGCTCTGACGGCCCCGGTGCCGGACGGCGTGCCGCCGGACCAGGCGCTGGCCGCGGGGGCGCCCGGCGCGCTGGCCCTCGCCCTGCTGCACAAGGCACGCCTCGCCGGCGGGGAGACCGTGCTGGTCGAGGCGGGCAGCAGCTCGGTGGGGACGTACCTGGTGCGGCACGCGAAGGAGTTCGGGGCCGGGCGGGTGATCGCCACCGCCGGCTCGGCCGCCAAGCGGGACCGGACCGCCGAGCTGGGCGCCGACCTCGTGCTCGACCACGGCCCGGCCGACTGGCCCGACGAGCTGCCCGAGGTGGACGTGGTGTTCGAGTCCATCGGCGGCACCACGGCCAGGCGGGTGCTCGACCACCTCACCCCAGGCACCGGCCGGATGCTGTTCTACGGGATGCTGACCGGGGAGCCCGCCGCCGTCACGGCCGCCGACCTCATGGAACGCGGGGTGACGCTCACCGGGTGCAGCGGGCCCGGCTGGGCCGGGGAGGTGTTCGGGACGCACTATCCGGCGATGCTCGACCGGCTCGCCTCCGGGCGCAGCGTCGCCTACATCGACCGTACGCTGCCGCTGGAGGAGGCCGCGCAGGCCCACCGCCTCCTGGAGGGCCGCGCGGTCACCGGCCGGATCCTGCTCATTCCGTAAGGAACCCTCAGGAGGCGAGGACCGCTTCGAGCACCGCTTTGGAGCTGTCCCCGCTCTGGTCGTAGTCGCCGGCCGTCAATGCCACGACCAGCTCCTCCTCGGGCAGGACGAGCAGGTGCTGACCGCCGTTCCCGAGGCCGCCGACCCAGTGGCGGTCCTTGGTGTTCACGTACCACTGGTAGCCGTACTCGAACCCGTCCTCGATCACCACCCGCGAGCGCACCAGCTCCCGGAGCCACTCGGCGGGCACGATGCCCCGGCCGCCGTCGAGCACCAGCTGCCCGACGGCGGCCAGGTCGACCGGCCGCAGCCGCAGGCCGGCCGCGGCGCTCACCGTGTCGTGGAATCCCTTGGACCACTCGAACGCGTCGATCCCGAGCGGGCGGAAGAGCGCGGTCGCGGCGTACTCCTCCAGCGGCCTGCCGGCCCCGCGGGCGATCAGGCCGCCGAGCAGGGCGCTGGCTCCGCCGCAGTAGTGCCAGAGCTTTCCCGCCTCCTCCACGACGGGCCGCTCCAGCAGGTACCGGTACCGGTCGGGCGCCAGCTCCATCGCGATCTCGCTGTTGGCCGGGCTGGTGTAGGGGGCGCTCTCGTCCCATTCGAGGCCGAGGGTCATGGTCAGCGCGTGCTCGACGGTCAGATGAGCGCGCTCCGGATCCGCCACCAGATCCTGATATTCCGGAAATTGGGCTACCAAGGGCGCACCCGGCTCCGGCACGAGCCCTTCGCCCAGCGCGATGCCGTACAGCAGCGCCACCATGCTCTTGGACACGGAGCGCAGGTCGTGCAGCGTGTCCCGGTCGAACTCGACGTGCCCCAGCGAGTCGCCCAGCCGGTGGTCCGGCCCCGCGCCGTAACGCTCCAGCACGATCTCCCCGCCGCGCATCACCACGAGACCGTGGAAGTTCGGCGCCTTGCCCGTGCTCAGGATCTCGTCGACCCGCTCAGCCATTGCCACGATGTTCCTCCTGAAAGTCGGCACATCCTGGCATACCGCCTCACACAGTGTCAGGCGCAAGCCCTCAAGACAGCTCCGACAGCGCGCGTTCCCAGGGGAAGCGGTGGGCGCCGGCGTCCGGCTCGTCCGTGGCGACCTGCCGTGGCAGGCCGAACACGACCCGGACGCCCTCGGCGCGCAGCTCGTCGATGCTGCGCAGGAAGGGCCGGCGGGCGGCCAGGGCGCTGTTGACGAAGGGCAGCACGACGACGGGGATGCCGAGCCCGGGCGCCTCGGCCAGCAGGCCCAGGGCATAGGTGTCGGCGATGCCCCCGGCGAACTTGTTGACCGTGTTGTACGTGGCCGGCGCGACGATGATCGCGCCCGGTCGAGGGGGTTTGGGCTCGTGCGGCTTGCGATAGCGGCTGCGGACGGGCCGGCCGGTCTGGGCCTCCAGGGCGGCCACGTCGATGAAGTCGAGAGCCGACGGAGTGGCGACGACCTGGACGGCCCAGCCCCGCTCCTGCGCCATGGCGACCAGCCGGCCGACGTCCGGGGCCGGCCCGGCGGCGCACACGATGATGTAGAGCTCGTCGCCCTGCGGTTCGGCCACGCGTCGGCTCCCGGGGGGTTCGGCGGTGCCGCGGCTGCCCGGCAGCCGCGGCCGTCTCCTCGTCAGTCGGTGCCGGACTCCATCGCGGCGTGGTCGAGCAGCTCGTCGTCGCCGGGGATCTCGCCGCGCTCGCCACGGTTGGCGATCGCCTCGGCGCCGCCCTCGGGCATCTCGCCGATCAGCTCGGTCGAGGCCGTCTGCGGCACGTCGGTCAGCATCGGGTGCTGGGGGCCGACGATGCCGAGCCCGGCGTACTGCTCCAGCTTGGCGCGGGTGTCGGCGATGTCGAGGTTGCGCATGGTCAGCTGGCCGATGCGGTCGACCGGTCCGAAGGCGGAGTCCTCGGTGCGCTCCATGGACAGCTTGTCCGGGTGGTAGCTGAACGCCGGTCCGGACGTGTCCAGGATGGAGTAGTCCTCGCCGCGCCGCAGCCGCAGGGTCACCTCGCCGGTGACCGCCGTGCCGACCCAGCGCTGCAGCGACTCGCGCAGCATCAGCGCCTGCGGGTCCAGCCAGCGGCCCTCGTACAGCAGCCGGCCCAGCCGCCGCCCCTCGGCGTGGTAGTTGGCCAGGGTGTCCTCGTTGTGGATCGCGTTGACCAGCCGCTCGTAGGCGGCGTGCAGCAACGCCATGCCCGGCGCCTCGTAGATGCCCCGGCTCTTGGCCTCGATGATCCGGTTCTCGATCTGGTCGGACATGCCCATGCCGTGCCGGCCGCCGATGGCGTTGGCCTCCAGGACCAGGTCGACGGCGGTGGGGAACTCCTTGCCGTTGATGGTCACCGGCCGGCCCTGGTCGAAGCCGATCGTGACGTCCTCGGCGGCGATCTCGACGTCGGGGTCCCAGAACCGCACGCCCATGATCGGCTCGACGATCTCGATGCCCGCGTCGAGGTGCTCCAGCGCCTTGGCCTCGTGGGTCGCGCCCCAGATGTTCGCGTCGGTGGAGTACGCCTTCTCCGTGCTGTCCCGGTAGGGCAGCCCGTTGGCGAGCAGCCACTCGGACATCTCCTTGCGTCCGCCGAGCTCGGTGACGAAGTCGGCGTCCAGCCACGGCTTGTAGATCCGCAGGGAGGGGTTGGCGAGCAGGCCGTAGCGGTAGAACCGCTCGATGTCGTTGCCCTTGAAGGTGGAGCCGTCTCCCCAGATCAGCACGTTGTCGTCGAGCATCGCGCGGACGAGCAGGGTGCCAGTGACGGCCCGCCCGAGGGGCGTGGTGTTGAAGTAGGTGCGCCCGCCGGAGCGTATGTGGAACGCCCCGCAGGCCAGGGCCGCGAGCCCCTCCTCCACGAGCGCCGCCCGGCAGTCGACCAGCCGGGCGACCTCGGCGCCGTACGCCGTGGCGCGGCCGGGCACCGAGGCGATGTCAGGCTCGTCGTACTGGCCGATGTCGGCGGTGTAGGTGCACGGCACCGCGCCCTTCTCGCGCATCCACGCGACAGCGACCGAGGTGTCGAGGCCACCGGAGAAGGCGATCCCGACACGTTCACCGACAGGCAGAGAGGTGAGCATCTTAGACACGAGTCGAAGTATATACACACCTATGCATGACCATGCAAACCCCCTCGCCGGATTTCCGCCGCGATGTGCATCGCCGGCTCAGGCGGCGGGTTTCCTGACCTCCAGGATGCCGGTGCTGAACCACGGTCCGCCGTACCAGAACCGCCAGCCCGCGTCGCGCCGCCGCACGTCGACCACGCCGAGCGAGCGCAGCGTGTCCTCGTACGCGGCGGTGTGCTGGAAGTCGGCGATCAGCATCAACCCGCCGGGGCGCAGCACCCGGTGCGCCTCGCGCACGGCCTGCGCGCGCCCGTCGGCGTCGGGGATGTTGTGGATGGCCAGGCTCGACACGATCGCGTCGAACGCGCCGTCGCCGAACGGCAGGTCGCGCATGTCGCCCGTCACCAGCTCGACGCGGTCGGCGACGCCCTCGGCGGCGGCGTTCGCCCTGGTCTTGGTCTCCCGGTTGCCCGACTGGTCCTTCGACTGCCACAGGTCGATGCCGGTGGCCTTGCCGTGTTCCAGCCGCCGGGCCGCCATCAGCAGCACCGCGCCCCGGCCGCAGCCGAGGTCGAGCAGGAGCTCGTCGCCGTTCAGCCGCTCGAGCTCACCGGCCCAGACCGCGAACTTGCCGCGCCGCGTCGTATAGAGGTAGCTGGCCGCGCTGGCCAGCGTGTAGAACCCGCCGAGCAGGAACGCGATGCCCGCCAGGGGGATGTCGAGCAGGAACGAGACCGACGCCAGGGCCAGGAGCACGAGCGCTCCGAACAACAAGCCGACCAGCGCCCAGGGAGCGTCGAATCCGTAGCTTCCGTGTCGCTTGCGCACACTCACGTTATATCTCAAGGTGGTCTTGACATGGAATTGACCTGACCCGTCCCTTCCTACCGTCTTTCCCGCACAGCGCATTACTAAGGTGGCGTGGATGGGCGCGCAAATGGGGGTTTGACCAGGCATGACGGAGAAAGAGCGGGGATTCGGCCTGGGGGCGAGCATGGCCCTGACACTGGCATCGTCCTTGTTGTGGGGAGTGGCACATCTGGCCGCGGAGCGCCGTAAGACGGGCTTGGCGCTCATGTTCGGATATGTCGTGATGCTGGCCGGCATCCTCATGGTGTTCACGGCGTACAGCACTCACCTGCTGTCGCTGGCGGTGCAGCCCCGCTGGCTCGTCGGGTTCACCGTGGTGCTGGTGGCGATCGCGATCGCCTGGACCGGCGTGGTCGTCTGGTCCTTCGTCCTGGTGCGCCCGCCGAGCTCCGACAGGATCGGCCGCTTCCTGACCACGGCGCTGACGCTCGCGCTCTGCGCGCTCATCATGACCCCGACGGTGTACGCCACCAGGCTCGCGTACCTGTCACGCGACGTCGTGAACACCCTGTTCCCCAGCACCACCGCGACCGCGCCCATCATGGCCCAGGACCCGTGGAACGGCGCCAGCCGGGTCAACTTCCTGCTCCTGGGCGGCGACGCCGCGCCGAACCGGCCCGGCGTGCGTACCGACAGCATGACCGTGGCCAGCGTGGACACCGATACCGGCGCGACCACCCTGTTCGGCCTGCCGCGCAACCTCCAGCGCGTCGAATTTCGCGCGGGCCCGGCCCGGGACCAGTTCCCCTACGGGTTCACCGGCACCGGCCCCGACACGCCCGGCCTGCTCAACGAGATCTTCCAGTACGCCGAGGAGCACCCCGAGGTGGTGCCGGGCGTGGAGCGGCGCCAGCGCGGACCCGCCCTGATCAAGCAGACGATCGGCGACATCCTCGGCCTCAACGTGGACTACTACGCCCTGGTGGACATGAAGGGGTTCGCGGAGATCATCGACGCCATGGGCGGCGTGAAGGTCACCATCAAGGAGCCCATCGTGTACGGCAAGTACCGCGAGGGCCTGCTGCCGGCCGGCACCCGCAGGCTGTCCGGCGAGGAGGCGCTCTGGTACGGCCGCTCGCGAACCGACAGCGACGACTACGTCCGCATGGGACGCCAGAAGTGCCTGCTCAACGCGCTCGCCAAGCAGGCCGACCCGATGACCGTGATCAACAGCTTCGAGCGGCTGGCCGTGGCGACCAAGCGGGCCATCTCCACCGACCTCCCGCAGGACCTGCTGCCGGCCGTCATCGACCTCGCGCAGCGGGTCAAGGACGCCAAGATCCGCAGCCTCAGCTTCGTGCCGCCGCTGATCAACACGGCGTACCCCGACTGGTCGTTCATCCGCCGCAAGGTCGCCGAGACCCTGGAGGCCGGCCCGACCAGGGCCGGCACCGCCGCCGAGCGGACACCTGACCCGGAGACCCCGGTCAACCTCGACGCCACCTGCACCTGAGTCGCCCGTCCGGAAAGGCCACGTGGAAGCCCGGCCACGTGGCCTTTTCGCGTTCCCGCACACGCCCAGCACGGAGTGTGGCATGATGACAACGGAAACGGTTTTCATATCCATCTGGAGGTGGCCGTGAGAGTGGCGTTCGTCGGAAAGGGCGGCAGTGGCAAGACGACGATGTCCGCGCTGTTCGCCAGACATGTGGCGAGCCAGGGCGGGCCGGTGGTGGCCGTGGACGCCGACATCAACCAGCACCTGGCCATGGTGCTCGGCCTCGACCGGCAGCCCGAGCCGCTCGGCGCCCACCTGACCGAGATCAAGGAGCGGCTGCGCGGCGACAACCCCCGCGTCCCCTCCGCCGACGCCATGGTCAAGACCACCCCGCCCGGCCGTGGCTCCCGGCTGCTGAGCTTCGAGGACCTGGCCGCCGACCCGTACGCGCTGACCACCCCCGACGGGCTGCGCCTCCTCGCGACCGGCCCGTTCAGCGAGGACGACCTCGGCGTGGCCTGCTACCACTCGAAGGTCGGCGCGGTGGAGCTGCTGCTCAACCACCTCATCGACGGCCCCGGCGAGTACGTCGTGGTGGACATGACCGCGGGCGCCGACTCCTTCGCCTCGGGGCTGTTCACCCGGTTCGACCTGACGTTCCTCGTCGCCGAGCCGACCAGGCAGGGCGTGAGCGTCTACCGGCAGTACCGCGAGTACGCCGCCGCGTACGACGTCGCGCTGGCCGTGGTCGGCAACAAGGTCCACGGCCCGTCCGACGTCGACTTCCTGCGCGAGCACGTGGGTGACGACCTGCTCACCTGGATGGAGCACTCCGCCGCCGTCCGCGCCATGGAGCAGGGCCGCCACTTCACGCTCGACGACCTGGAGCCGGTCAACGCCGACGCGCTGGCGGTGCTCCGCAAGACCCTCGACGAGCAGGAGAAGGACTGGGCGCGCTTCGGCCGCCAGACCGTGGACTTCCACCTGCGCAACGCCCACGCGTGGGGCAACGACCGGACCGGGTCCGACCTGGCCTCACAGATAGACCCGGATTTCGTGTTCGGCCCCTGAGTGCCCCCCTTCAGGCATCTGGAGCGATTACGAATCCCCACTTAGCGTCAGATTGATCCCATTCGAGAGGAGACAGCATGTCGCTGACCGTTCCGAACGAACTGCTCGACCAGGCCAGAGCAGGTGACGTGGACGACGCGGCCTTCATCGCGTGCGTCCGCGACTCGCTGCCGTACGCGTGGTCGCTGATCAGCGGGCTGGCCGAACAGCGCGAGCAGACCGGAGCCGAGTTCGCCGACAACCAGGTGCCACCGCCGTCCGAGGAAGCCCGCGGCCAGCTCCTGCGCTGCCTGGCGAGCGACGCGATGCGCGGAGCGCTGGAGCGCCACTTCGGAGTACGGCTGGCCTTCCAGAACTGCCACCGGGTCGCCGTCTTCGACCCGACGGCGACCAAGGCCCTGCACGAGTTCGTCACCCCGAGGGCCCAGATCCTCAACCAGAAGCCGGAGCTGGTCGACTGCTGACCCGGCCGGCCCGGTGACCCGGCTCACCCCGGGTCACCGGGTTCGCAGCATCGGCAGCACCTCCGCCCCGAACCGCCGCACGTTCTCCAGCGTCCGCCGGTGCTCGCCCAGCCCCTCGACCAGCAGGATGAACCGCTCGATCCCGGTGTTCTCGGCGGTACGCAGGATCGTCGCGGCACAATGCTCGGCCGACCCGACCGGATGAATCCTGGCCAACAAATCCACATATGCCGGGATGTTTCGCATAGGTCGGGGGCGATCGTCCACCGGCACGTACCCCGCCAGCCCCGGCCCCAGCCACCGTGGCAGCGACTCCTTGATCTCCCGCACCGCCTCCGCCGTGGAGTCGGCCACGTAGGCCACCCCCGCCGCCACGTGATCGGTGGCGGTCCCGCCCCGGGCGACGTAGTCCTCGACCAGGGCGGCCTTCTCGGCGTCCCCGATGTGCATCCCGAGCAGCATCGGCAGCCCCCGCTGCGCCGCCACCCCCACGGTCGCCTCGGAGGTGCACGCGACCACCGGCCGCATGCTCGCGCCCGGCACCACCCGGACCTCCCTGAACCGGAAGAACTCCCCGTCACCGGCGACGGGACCGCCGGAGAGCCCGTCGAGCAGGAGGTCGAGCGACTCCCCGAACCCCCGCTCGAACCGCTCGGCCCCCGTCCCGAACACCTCCAGGTCCACCCACGGCCCGCCCCTGCCGACCCCCAGCGTGAACCGCCCGCCGGACAGGTGGTGCAGCATGGCCGCCTGCTCGGCCAGCGCCACGGGATGCTGCGTGGACAGCACGCTGACGGCCGTGCCGAGCCCAATGCGCGAGGTCCTGCCGAGCGCGACCGCCGCCAGGGTGGTCGCGGAGGGGCACACGCCGTAGGACATGAAGTGATGCTCGGCGACCCACGCGTCGTCGAACCCCGCCTGCTCGGCGGCCACGATCACTTCGACGGCATCGGCCAGCACCTGCCCGGCCTCCTGGCCGGGGAACTGCGCCGCGATGACGAAGACGCCGATTCGCACCCACCCGATGATGCCCGATGGCCCCCGTTCAGCCGAACAGGCTGGCCTGGCCCTCTCCCACGAGCGGGTCCCGGTGGTGCTTGAGGTGCCGCCATCGAGGGAGGTCGTCCAGGTAGGACCACGAGAGCCGGTGGTGGGGCGTGGGGCCGAGCCGGGCCAGGGTCTCCTGGTGGAGGGGTGAGGGGTAGCCGGCGTTGTCGGCGAAGCCGTACTCCTCGCAGCCGATCGTCCCCATGTACGCGTCGCGCCGGACCTTGGCCAGGACGGACGCCGCCGCGACCGAGATGCTGGCCGCGTCGCCCTTGATCTCCAGGCGTACCGGCCAGGGCGGGCCGATGTAGTCGTGCTTGCCGTCGAGGATCACCGCGTCCGGGCGCACCGGCAGCGCCTCCAGCGCCCGCCTGGCGGCCCGGCGCAGGGCCTCGGTCATGCCCAGCTCGTCGATCTCCGTGTGGGTGGCCTCGCCGAAACCGATGCCGGCCGCCCACGCGGTCAGCTCCTCGGCGAGCGGGGTGCGCCTGGCCGCCGAGACCTGCTTGGAGTCCGTGAGGCCGGACGGCGGCTCGGACAGGTCGGTGACGACGGCGCAGACCGTGACCGGCCCCGCCCACGCGCCACGGCCCACCTCGTCGATGCCCGCGACCGTGCGGGTGCTCGGCTGGGAGAGCAGGAGGTGCTCGATGTCGTACGTCGGCGCCATAACGGCAGACGCTATCGCCTCACTGGGCCATTCACTGGGCCGCCTCGTCATCTTCCAGCGGATCGCCGGGCCGGCGGCGGTCCGCCGGACGTACCGGATCCAGGTCCGCGGCCAGATAGCGGGCGGCCACGTGGATCGCGCGGAGCGTCACCGACACCGACGGCCGGTTGACGCTCGAGTTGCGGGCGACCGCGTGCACGTCGCGTCCCACCGGGTTTCCCGGGAACTGGCGCACCGCCAGCCCCCGCACCCCTGCCGCCAGCGCGAGCGCGGGCACGGCGGCGATGCCGATCCCCTTCGCCACCAGAGAAAGGATCGTTCCCAGCCCTTCGAACTCCCACGGCGTGGGCCTGGTCCCGCCCACGTCCACCAGGAGCCGGTCCACCGCCAGCCGGGACGGCTCCCCGTCGGGCGTCGCCATCCACGGCTCGTCGCGCAGCTCCCGCAGGTCCACCGGCACGTCGGGGTCGGCCAGACGGTGCTTGCGCGGCACCACCAGCACCAGGGGGTCGCGCAGCAGCGGGAACACCCGCAGGCTCTCGTTGTCGCGCACCTGCCCGTACCAGTCGTCCACGAGCGCGATGTCCACCTCCCCCGACTGCACCTCGCGCATGCCCCGGCCCGACCTGCTCTGCCCCAGCCGGAGCGTCAGCTCGGTGTAGCGGCGCAGCGAGCGGGCGAGCGCCGGGGCGAACGCGACCGCTGCCGTCGGGAAGGCGGTGACCACGACCCGCCCCGCGGGGGTCCCCGCATGGGCGGACAGGTCCGACTCCGCCTCCTCGACCATGGACAGGATGCGCTCCGCGTGCGCCACCAGCCGCCGCCCCGCGTCGGTCAGCTCGGCGCTGCGCGCGGTCCTGTCGATGAGGACCGTTCCGGTCTCACGTTCGAGCGCGACCAGTTGCTGCGACACGGCCGAAGGACTGTACCCCAGCGATGCTGCTGTCGCAGCGATACTTCCGCGACGAGCGAACTCGCAGATCAGGACCAAACGCCGCAATTCAAGCATCAGTCTTCCTTATGCCTACCCACGAAAAGCCTCGCTTGTGCTGATGCCTTCATCAAACCACCCTGGGAACGTGACAAACATGACGGTGACGTTGTCCGCCACTTTGGCGGCAAACGAGGACATCGACCGAAGACGGCACGCCGGGGAGCGAGTGCTTCACCTGGCCTTCGGCGAGGCAGGGCTACCCGTCCACCCGGCACTGCGCGACAGGCTCGCCGGCGCGGCCGAGCGCAACGGCTACGGGCCGGTCGCGGGAGCGTCCGAGCTCAGGACGGCGGCGGCGGGCTACTGGACCCGACGCGGGCTCCCCACCGACCCCGGGCTCGTCGTCTGCGGACCTGGCAGCAAGTCCCTGCTGTACGGCCTCCTCCTGGCGATCGGCGGGGACATCGTCCTGCCCATGCCCAGCTGGGTCAGCTACGCCGCCCAGGCGGAGCTGGTCGGCTCCCGCCCCATCCTGGTGCCCGCACCGCCAGGAGGGGGCGGAGTGCCCGACCCCGACCTCGTGGCCGGCGCGGTGCTCCGGGCCAGAGCCCAGGGCCGGACGGTCAACTCGCTGCTGGTGACGCTGCCCGACAACCCGACGGGCCGCCTGGCCGGTCCGGAGACCATCGCGCGGCTGGTGCAGATCGCCCGCGAGCTCGATCTGATGATCATCTCGGACGAGATCTACCGCGACGTCGTGCACGACCCGGCCCTGCCGTTCACCTCCCCCGCCGACCTCGCCCCCGAGCGCACGATCATCACCACCGGGCTGAGCAAGAGCCTCGCGCTGGGCGGCTGGCGGATCGGCGTGGCCAGGTTGCCCGCGGGCAGCCACGCGCTGCACAGGAGCCTGCTCGCGGTGGCCAGCGAGATCTGGTCGGCGCCCGCGGCCCCGGTGCAGGAGGCGGCGGCGTACGCCTTCGACGAGCCCCAGGAGCTGCTGGCCCGCATCGAGCTCGCCCGGCGGCTGCACGGCACGGTCGCCAGGGCCGTGCACGAGAGGTTCACCGAGATCGGGGCCGACGTGCCCGCCCCGCAGGGCGGCTTCTACCTCTATCCCGATCTGAGCCACCTCCGGCTCGGCGGCTCCGCCGAGATCACCAAGATCCTGCTGGAGGAACACGGCATCGGCGTCCTGCCCGGACACGCCTTCGGCGACGACCCGGCGGCGGCGAGGGTGCGGGTCGCGGTGAGCCTCCTCTACGGCGAGACCGCCGAAGAGCGACTGACCGCTCTGAACAGCCCGAACCCCCTCCAACTCCCCTGGATCGCCGACAATCTGGACTATCTTTCGAGGGGTCTGAACGAGCTGGCCTCGGTGTCGCACGAAGCGGTGCGTGAACGGCGTCCCGCGTTCGTCCCGACGCCATGTCACAGTTAGGCGAATCTTTCCCCAAGAGCGGGTTTACCATCGCTCAAAAGGGGCCGCTGACCTGCAGGAACACCCTGTCTGCAGAAAGCTGCAAAAGATCTTCCTTACTGCATGGTTACGTGCGACCCCGCTTCCCCTCATCATGTGCTCATGCCCGCTCTTGTCACCTTGTCCGGGCGCTCCGTGCGCCTGGAACCTCTCAGCCTCGCGGCGATCGACGACCTCGTCGCCGCGGCGAGTGAAGACCGTTGCACTTACGCCTTCACTCGCGTCCCGGAAAGCCGGGACGAGATGGTCTCCTATGTGGAGGCCGCCATGGCTGAGCAGGCGGAGGGCCGCTCCATGCCCTTCGCCATCCGGTGGCTGAACACCGACCGCGTGGTCGGTGCCACCCGTCTCATGCACCTGGAGTACTGGCAGGGCCCCATGCCCTGGCCTCCGGGTACACGGGGTGCGGTGGGCGAGATCCCGTCCGTGGCGGACATCGGTTACACCTGGCTGGCCGCCAGTGCCCAGGGCACGGGTGTCAACCGTGAGAGCAAGTTCCTGATGCTCTCGCTCGCCTTCGAGACATGGAACGTCCACCGCATCACCCTCAAAGCAGATGTACGTAACACCAAGTCCCGGGCCGCCATCGAGGCCCTCGGCGCACACTTCGACGGGGTGCGGCGAGCGGATAGCCGAGGCGCCGACAACACGGTCCGAGATACCGCGTTCTACTCGATCCTGAGCTCCGAATGGCCGCTCGTACGCGAGCGGCTCGCCCTGCGGCTCGGACTGGTCGAGGCGGCCTGAGAACCTGTCCACCACGGCCCCGCCCCAAGAAAGTTTGGGCGGGGCCGTATTTTTTCCTGCCTACGCGTGCTCTACATGACACGCCCCCGCGGTGTGAGTCATGCCTAGCCGACCATCAGCATCCAGGGGCGCGCTCAACACCGGATCAAAGACCGATCAACGGCACATTTAACGATCAGTCCGGAGTCTAGGTGACAAAGGACGTTGGATCTATCATTTGGTAACAAAACGATCCATTGGCTGGGAGACATTCGGCATGGCTGGTCAGAGCGTCGAGGGCGGGCTGAGGTTCGCCGTGCTCGGTCCTGTCCGCGCCTGGCGTGACGGCCAGGAGCTCGATCTGGGCACTCCGCTGCAGCGTTCCATCCTGGGCATGCTGCTGCTGCGTGAAGGCCATGCGGTCACCCCCAACGAGATGATCGACGCGGTCTGGGGCGAGGACGCGCCCCCGCGGGCCCTGGGCGCCCTGCGCACCTACGTCTCCCGCCTGCGTACGGTGCTGGAGCCGGACCGGCCCGCCCGTTCCCGCCCGGAGCTGCTGACGTCCATCGGGAGGGGCTACGCGCTGCGGCTGCCCGACGGCTCGCTCGACCTGGTCCGCTTCGAACGCGGCGTCCAGGACTCCGAGAGCGCGCGCAAGGGCGGCCGGCTGCGCGAGGCCGCCGAGGGGCTGCGCGAGGCGCTGTCGCTCTTCGAGGGCGAGCCGCTGGCCGGGACCGTCGGCCCCTACTCCGAGCACCAGCGCGACCGGCTGGTCGAGCGCCGCATCAGCGTCGTCGAGACGCTCATGGACGTGGACCTGGAGCTGGGCGACCACGCGAAGGTCGTCTCCGAGCTGATCGCGCTGACCGCCGACCACCCGCTGCGCGAGAAACTGCGCGCCCAGCTCATGCTGGCCTACTACCGGTGCGGGCGGCAGGGCGACGCCCTCAACGTGTTCACCGAGACGCGCGAGGCCCTCGTCGAGGAGCTCGGCATCGAGCCGGGCCCCGAGCTGGCCGCGCTGCACCAGCGCATCCTGGCCGCCGACCCCACGCTGGCCGCCGCCGAGGTGCCCGCCGAGGAGCCGGTGGAGGAGCCGGAGCAGCGCCAGGCCCCGCAGTTGCCGCGCCCCGCGCAGCTCCCCGCCGCCGTCAACGACTTCACCGGCCGCAAGGAGGTCGCCGTACGGCTCCGCACGCTGCTGTCGGCCCAGTCGTCGGCGCAGTCGTCGGTCGAGGGCGTGCCCGTGATCGCGGTCTCCGGCATCGGCGGCGTGGGCAAGACCGCGCTGGCCGTGCACGTCGCGCACCTGGCCGAGGACCTGTTCCCCGACGGCCAGCTCTATGCCGACCTGCGCGGCTACACCGACGAGGCGACCGTGCCCGAGTCGGCGCTCGGCGGGTTCCTGCGGGCGCTCGGCATCCCGCCGGACATCGTCCCGGACGGGCTGCCGGAACGCGCCGCGCTCTACCGGTCGATCCTCGCCGACCGCCGCATCCTCGTGCTGCTCGACAACGCCCGCGACGCCGAGCAGGTCAGCCAGCTGCTGCCGGGTTCGCCCGGGTGCGCGGCCATCGTGACGAGCCGCGGCAAGCTGGCCGACCTGCCCTCCGCGCGGCTCATCGACCTCGACGTGATGGAGCCGGGAGAGGCGCTGTCGCTGTTCGCGTCGGTGGCCGGGGCCGAGCGCGTGTCGGCCGAGCACGGCGCGGCCATGGACGTGGTGGCCGCCTGCGGGTTCCTGCCGCTGGCGGTGCGCATCGTGGCCGCCAGGCTGGCCGCGCGCCCCTCCTGGACGGTCGCCTCGCTCGTGCCCAGGCTGGCCGACGAGCAGCGCCGCCTCGACGAGCTGCGCGTGGGCAACCTGGCCGTCGAGGCCACGTTCGCACTCGGGTACGGCCAGCTCGCGCCGGCCCAGGCGCGTGCCTTCCGCCTGCTCTCGCTGTCCAAGGGGCCCGACATCTCCACGGGGGCGGCGGCGGCCGTGCTGTCGGTGAGCCAGTTCGAGGCGGAGTCCGTACTGGAGTCCCTTGTGGACGCGAGCCTGCTCGAGGCGCCCGCGCCCGGCCGCTACCGCTTCCACGACCTGCTCAAGCTGTTCGCCAGGCGCCAGCTGGACAAGACCGAGCCGCCCGAGGCCAAGGCGCGGGCGCTGCACCGGCTGCTCGGCTTCTACCTGGCCTCGGCCCAGTCCGCGCACAGCCTGGCCTACGAGGGCAGCATGATCCCGGCCAACATCGTGACGATCAGCGAGGGGCTGTCGTTCACCAGCGTGGACGAGGCCGTGGCCTGGCTGATCGCCGAGGGCGACTCGCTGTTCGCGGCCATCAACCAGGTCGCCGCGTCGGCCGTCGCCGGCGAGCAGCTGCTGCCCGCCAGCGACCTGCTGGTGGCGATGGAGCCGCTGCTGGAGGCGGGCACGCACACGCGCGAGTTCGCCCAGGGCACGCGCGCCGTGCTGAGCGCCGCGCAGCGGCTCGGCGACCAGGGCAGCGAGCTGCGCAGCCGGTACGTGCTCGGCCGGGTGCTGTTCGCCGACAACCAGCTGAAGGCGGCCGAGGGCCACTTCAGGGTCGTCCACGAGCTCTCCACGGCCCGCGGCGAGAAGATCGTCACCGGTGAGGTGCTGAACGCCCTGGCCGTCGTCGTCGGCAGGCAGCGCCGCCACATCGAGGCGCTGGAGCTGTTCGACGCGGCGATGCGGTTCTACCGGGCCAACGACGTGCCGGCCGGTGAGGCGCTGGTGCTCAGCTACTCGGCCCGCGACCACCTGGGGCTCGGCCGCCCCGCGGACGCGATCGCGGCGGCGGAGAAGGGCCTGGCCCTGTTCACCGAGATCGGCAGCGGCGCCGGGACCGCCCGCGCCCGCTACCACCTCGGCATCGTGCTGTCCCGGGTCGGCAGGCTCACCGAGGCCGTCCACCACCACGCCGAGTGCCTGGCCTTCTTCCGGGCCAGCAAGCAGCGCGTCTGGGAGCAGCGGGTCTGCTCCCGGCTGGCCGAGACGTTCATCGCCGCCGGACGCCACCCCGAGGCCGTGCGCCACGCGGAGCAGGCGCTGGTGGTCTCCCGCGAGATCGGCCACCCGTACGGCGAGGCGCTGTCGCTCACGGTGCTCGGCAAGGCGCTGCGCGGTCTGGGCAGCACGACCAGGAGCCTGGAATGCCTACGGCAGGCGTTCGAGATCTTCTCCCGGCTCGGCGCCCCCGAGGCCGGGGACCTCAAGGCCCTGATCGAGGCCATCCCCGCCGAAGGGGCCGTCGTCGAGTCCTGAGTACAGCTCATCGTCCAGACGTGTCATCCACACATGGTTGATCAAGGCTGTCCTTTCGATGAGAAACCTGCTAAATGGACTGCCGCTACGGTCTTTACCAGGCACGACAGTAGGGCGGCAGGCTGATGAGCAGGTTTCCCATCGACCAGGCCGTCACGAATATGTCGTGATGCAGCCCGGCCGGTCATCTGTCGCCACCACGCGTCGCTAGGGGGCCCGGTTATCCGGATGCTCCGCGTAGTGGCTAGCCGCCTCACCTTAGACGACCGGCCGGACCTGACACGGCCCTCGAACCCCCCGGGGTCCGTGTCTTGGCCATGAGCCTCCACCCGAGCGCTCAACGTCCAATTGACGGGCGATTAAAGCAGGAAGTAACCCTCCGCGATCAGCGGCCTGACCGCGTCGGAGTCGAGGATCTCACCGTCGCCGACCAGCTCGGCGATCACATTGAGCAGAGGGCCGAGCGCCAGCTCGCCGTCGCAGACCCCGGCCAGCGCGGCCTCCACCGTGCCGACCTCCCTGCTGCGGCGCAGGCCCTGCGTCTGGCGCAGCACGATGCGGATGGGGTCCTCCGCGCCCGGCAGGCCGATGCGCTCGTCGAGCAGGCCGTCGGCGGTGCGCAGGAGCGCCGTGTCCAGCTCCTTGACGCGGTGCGCGGTGGCGATGGCGTCGAGCACGGAGTCCACGTAGTCGCCGACCGGGAGCGAGACCAGGTGGTCCAGGTGCTCGACGCGGACGACCGGGTCGAGCGTGCCGGAGTTGCGCATGGTGATCCAGCCGAACCCGATGCCCTCGACCTTCCGCTCGTCGAACCAGGCCAGCCAGCGGTCGTAGTGCTCGGCGTACGCCTTCGTGCCCTGCTCGGCGGCGTCCCTGAGCCAGAGCTCGACGTACTCGGCCGGGTCCTGCACGTCGCGCTGGACCACCCAGGCGTCACAGCCCGTCTCGCGCAGCCAGCCACCCACGCGGTCGTGCCAGTCCTCGCCCTCGACGTGCAGCCAGTTGGCCAGGAAGTGGGCCTGGCCGCCGGGGTTGAGGTGGCCGGGCGTGCGGCGTACGAGGTCGCGGCAGAAGCCGTCGCCGCCGGCCTCGCGGTAGGTCAGGCCGCCCCCGGGGCCGAGGACGAACGGGGGGTTGCTCACGACCAGGTCGAACAGCTCGTCCTCGACCGGCTCGAACATCGACCCCGTACGTGCCTCCACGCCGGAGACGCCGGACAGCTCCCAGCTCAGCCTGGCCAGCTCGACGGCCCGCGGGTTCACGTCGGTGGCCACGATGTGCTCGGCCCGCCCGGCCAGGTGCAGCACCTGCACTCCGCAGCCGGTGCCAAGGTCGAGCGCGCGCCCCACCGGACGGCGGGTCGCGAGCTGGGCCAGGTTGGCCGAGGCGCCGCCGGCCCCGACCACGTGGTCAGGACGCAGCGCCGGGTCGCCGGGGCGCACCTTGCGGTCGGAGACGAGGTAGCCGCCGGTCTCCCAGGGCTGCAGGTGCACGGTCGCGGTCACCTGGTCGCCGTCGGCCCTGACCAGTCCCGAGTCGAGGACCTCCGGGGCGAGGGACGCGGCGGGGACGGGAACGCCTAGCCACCACAGCCTGATCGACGCCGCCAGCGGATCGAGGTCGGCGGTGGCGCGCAGGGCCGGCACCAGCTCCTCCCTGGCCAGGGCCGAGGCCGCCATGCTGCCCAGCCGCTCACGTACGCCGTCGATCGTGTAGTCGGTCTCCAGGAGGTGATGGCGCAGTCGTTCCACAAGTCCATCCTTTCACCACGGACACTCCCGCATGGTCCGATACCGACGGTGCTCACACTGTTTCCCGACACTGACAGTGCTCATACTGTTACTTAGACACCCAAGCGTTCTGCAAGCGGCGGACAAGTAGTGAGCGGTATCTCTAAGGAGTCGCCACGTCGCCCCGAGGAGCGGACCCATGCTGATCCCTTGCTTGGCCTGCGAGTCCCGGTTCGGACCTGACGAATACTTCCGCGCCTGCTCCGACTACAACCGCGGCATGGACCTGGTGTCCTGGACGTGCCCGCGCTGCGGCAACCGCGACGACCTGCGGGTGCTGCCCGGCGAGCTGGGGTTCGGCTATCCGTATCGGGGCAGGTTCGCCGTGCACGACCGGGTCCGCGTGCCCGGCCTGCGCAGGCACCGCGGCGACCTGCGGCTGGACATCTCGCTCGACCGGGCGAGCTGGCGCGTCCACACCCGCCTCCGCCAGCCCGCATGACGGCCCGGGCGGATCAGGCGAACGGCAGGGCGGGCACGCAGGCGTGGGCGGGCCGCTCGCCGCGCAGCAATCGGGCGATGTCCTCCACCAGCATCCCGGCCAGCTCCTCCCGGCTCTCCCCCGTGGCCTCGCCCAGGCGGGGCGTCAGCACCACGTTCGGCAGGCGCGTCAGGGGGTGGGCCGGATCGAGCCACTCGCCCTCGAAATGGTCGAGCCCCGCGCCGCCCACCTGGCCCTGGCGCAGCGCGTTGACCAGCGCCGTCAGGTCGTGCAGCGCGCCGCGCGAGGTGTTGAGATAGATGGAGCCCGGCCGCATCGCGCCGAACTCGGGGTAGCCGAAGAAACCCCGCGTCTCGCCGGTCAGCGGCACGTGCAGCGACACCACGTCCGCCTCCGCCAGCAGGGCGGGCAGGGCGTGGGTGGCCTCGGGGACGAACGGATCGCAGGTGATCACCCGCATGCCCAGGCCCTCGCAGCGCCAGCGCACGGCCCTGCCGACGCGGCCCAGGCCCACGATGCCGAGCGTCCTTCCGCTCAGCCGCCTGCCGCGGTGGCGCTGGGCGGGCGGCACCTTGCCGACGCGCCCCTGGCGCACCTCCCGGTCCGCGGCCACGATGTTCCGGCTGACGGCGAACATCAGCGCGAGCGTGAGCTCGGCCACCGACTCGGGGTCACGGTCGGCGGCGTGCAGGACGGTCACCCCGTACTCGGCGGCCAGCGCCAGGTCCACGCTGGTGGTCGGGCCCATGACGGCCACCACGTCGAGGGGCAGGGCGAGCACCGACGTGCGAACCTGGTCGCCGTCGGTGATGAGCACGGTCGCGCCGGTCTCGATGACCAGGTCGGCGAGCTGCTCGTCGGTGAAGCCGAGGCTGGGACGCGCGGGAACCTCGGCCAGGTCGGCTACCTCGCCCAAGCGGGCGAGCGCGCTCTCCGGCATAGCGGGCAGTGCCAGCGCCCGAGGTCGAGTCACAAGTGGACAATAACACCACAGACGGTGCCCGGATCATCGCTCCCCGCGCTGGTCAGGCCCCTTGCGGGGGCCTGTCATTGCTGGCGGAGGCTCTGCCAGGCGGCGGCGCCCAGCCCCTTGATCTCCTCTTCCGTGGGCGTGTGGGCGCCCGCGAACCACAGGCGGCACATCTCCTGCGCGGGCCCCAGCCACAGCACGTAGCACATGGTCGGGTGGACGGGCTGGAGCAGGCCGTTCTTCATGTGCGGCCGCCACCAGTCGGAGACCTGGCGGAAGAACCCGCGCCGGGCCTCGGCCACCTCCGCGCCGCCCGGCTCGTGCTTGCGCGGCGGTCGCTCGCTGACCAGCAGCCTGGCCCTCTCCGGGTGCTCGCCGGCCCACCGCATGTGGAAGGCCACGACGGCCTCGATGCCGTCGCGGGCCTCCTCGTGGCTGACCAGCTCGGCGAGGAAGGCCGCCTGGTAGGCGGTCAGGATCTCCGCGTACAGCACGCCGAAGACATGCTCTTTGCTGGCGAAGTGGTGGTAGAAGCTGCCGACGCTGACGCCGCTCTCCTCGCGGAGGCTGGCCAGCGTGGTGGCCGAGACCCCGTCCTGACTGAAGCGGCGGAGGGCACCCTCGATGATGCGGGTACGGCCGTCGCGTCCGTTCTTGGCACTCTTCACGCTGTCAATGGTGTGCCAACAGAACCTTGTTCCGCAAATAGGCCGACTGGATCGATCATAGCGGTCACCTCCACCGATCCGGAAGTCACCTTCATCTCGGCGTCCGGCCAGAGCCGGCGGACGAGTCTCAGGACGCGCCGGTTCTCCCCCAGCACGTCCATGCCCACGGTCCGCGCACCCCGTACGGAGGCCCTGAGCAGCAGCACGTCGATCAGCCTGGGCCCGATCCCCTGACCTTGCCACTGATCGGCCACGACCACGGCGACCTCCACGTCGGCGCAGCCGCCCCTGAAGCTCATGGCGTGGCCGACGATCTCGCCGCTCTCCGTGATCGCGACGAGCGCGTCGCGGCGCTCGTCCAGCGCGAGCAGCGTGCGCACCAGCCCCGCGGCGGGGGTGCTGACGCCGGTGAAGAAGCGGAGCGTCTGCGTGTGGAGCGACAGCCCCGCCAGGAAGCGTCTGATCCGTTCCTCGTCGTCCGGGCGCGCGGGGCGGATCTGGGTTCCCTGCATAGACTCAGCCTGCCCGTGAGCGCTGAGTCTGTCAAATGAACTCAGATATAATGGGGCAATGAACGTTCCCTTCCGGGTGGACAACTGCTCGATCGAGCGCACCCTGGACATCGTCGGGGAGAAGTGGACCTTCCTGGTGCTGCGCGAGGCGTTCAACGGCGTGCGGAGGTTCGCCGACATGCAGGCGATCACCGGCGCCCCCCGCCAGGTGCTCAGCGCCCGGCTCGCCCGGCTGGTCGACGAGGGCCTGCTGCGCAAGGAGCCCTACCGCGAGCCCGGCCAGCGTCAGCGCGACGAATACCGGCTCACGGACAAGGGCCGCGACCTCTATCCCCTCCTGGTCGCGCTCATGCACTGGGGCGACAAATACCTGGCGGACGAGGACGGGCCGGCGGTGCTGCTGACCCACCGCGACTGCGGGGCCCCCATCGAGCAGCATTTCCGGTGCGCGGACGGCCACGACGTGAGCGGGCCGCGCGAGGTGACCCCGGTGCCGGGTTCGGGGGCCCAGCTCAGAAGCGCCTAGGCGCGTGAGGGGGCACCCCCTCCGGTGCCTACCCTTGAAGCGTGTACCGGTTCCTGCTGACGCCCCGATGGCTCGCGCTCCACGTGGTGGTGCTGCTGGTCATCCCCGCTTTCGTGTTCCTCGGGCGGTGGCAGTTCGGGCGCTTCGAGGAGCGCTCGGCCAACAGCGAGCGGGTCACGGCCAACATCGAGGCCGCGCCGGTGCCGCTGGAGCGGCTGGCGGTCCCGGGGCGGCAGGTCCGCGCGGATGACCGGTACCGGAAGGTCACGGTCTCGGGCACGTACGACCCGTCCCACGCCCTCCTCGTACGCCGGCGCCCCCAGGAGGGCCAGAACGGCTTCTACGTCCTGACGCCCCTCGTCACCGGCAACGGCACGGCGGTGATCGTCAACAGGGGCTGGGTCAAGGCGGGCGCCACCGCCGACGCCACGCCCGAGGTGCCCGCTCCGCCCACAGGACAGGTAAATGTCACCGGGCGGCTACGGCTCAGCGAGACCGAGGACTCCAGCGGCATCCGGGAGCGCTCCGGGCTGCCGGCCGGGCAGGTCCTGCTGATCAACGCCGACAAGATCGGCAAGGGGCTGCCGTACCGGCTGGTGGGCGGCTACGTGGAGCTGACCGAGCAGGCGCCCCCGCCCGCCACGGCACCGGCCCCGGTGCCCGAGCCTGACGTGGGCGCGGGCGGCGGCCTCAACCTGGCCTACGGGGTCCAGTGGTGGCTGTTCATCGGCATCGCCCTGGCCGGCTGGGTCCTGCTGATCCGCCGCGAGGTGGCCGAGCGGAAGGCCGGCGATTCGTCCAAGGAGTCTGTCACCGCCGCCAATTAAGGTGTTGAGGGTGATCCGCCACATTGAGTTCGCCAACATCTTCAACTTCCGCGACGTAGGTGGATATGCCGCCCATGACGGGCGCACGGTCCAATGGCAGCGGCTCTATCGGGCCGACGCGCTCGGCTGGCTGGCCGGAGACGATCTCAGGACCTTCCGCGAGCTGCGCGTGCGTACGGTCATCGACCTGCGGCACGCGTACGAGGTCGAGAAGGGGGGCCGCGTCCCGGACGCCGAGGGGCAGAGCTACCAGAACCTGCCCATCGAGGGGCGCCGCTGGGACGTCACGGTCTACGACGAGAAGAGCGGGGTCGGTCGATACCTCGCCGACCGCTACCTGGAGACGACCGAGGACGGCGTCGAGAACCTCAGGACGGCCCTGGAGACGATCGCGCGGGCCGACAACGCCCCTGTGGTGATCCACTGCGCGGCCGGCAAGGACCGCACCGGGGTGCTCGCCGCGCTCGTCCTGTCACTGGTGGGCGTGGGCGAGGACGACATCGTGGCGGACTACGCGCTCACCGGGCTGGCCACCGAGCGGTTCGTCGCCAGCTGGCGCAGCAGGCACCCCGACGCGCCCATGTGGCCGGGGTTCGGCCTGGCGCCCGCGGAGGCCATGCGCCTCTTCCTCGGCGACCTGACGGCGCGGCACGGCTCGATCGAGACGTATGTCACACAAGTCCTGAACATTTCCCCGGCCACCGTTTCCGAATTACGCGGCCACCTGCTGACTGAACCGGACTCCGAGGGGTAGTGGCAGGCCGGGTCCCACCTGCTGCGTCCAGGTGAGGGGCCCATCCCTGGCCTGGGACCGCCCGGCGACCCCCCTCCCGGCGGTCCCGGGTCGAAGATCTCGGATACCCAACGGATACGTCGCAGCTTGTTCGACGTTATCCCGCCGTCGTACGGTTACCTGCGTGACTACGCCGCTGCTCCCCGACCCTGACCCGAGGCGGCGCGACTACGTGATCATCTCCGCCGACGATCACCTGATCGAGCCTCCCGACCTGTTCGAAGGGCGGCTGCCGGAGAAATATGCCGATGTCGCGCCCAAGGTCGTGGATACGGAGGCGGGCCACCAGGTCTGGCGCTACGGCGGGGCGACATACCCGTGCGCCGGCATCGACGTGGGCGCCGGGCTGCCCCGCGAGCAGCGCACGCTCGACCCCATCAGGTTCGAGAACATGCGCCCCGGCTGCCACGACATCGAGGCCCGCGTCGAGGACATGGACCTGGCGGGCATCTGGGCCGCGCTGTGCTTCCCCGGCATGCTGGCCGGGCAGTCCGGCATGCCATTCGCCAGGACCCGCGACCAGGAGCTCGGTCTGGCCCTGGTCAAGGCGTGGAACGACTGGCACATCGACGTCTGGGCCGGCACCTATCCCGAGCGCATCATCGGCCTGCAGCTCCCGTGGCTGCCCGATCCCGACGTGGCCGCCAAGGAGATCCGCGCCAACGCCGCCCGCGGCTTCAAGGCCGTGGTCTTCCCCGAGTTCCCGACCCGGCTGCGGCTGCCGTCGATCCACTCCGGCCACTGGGACCCGTTCTTCGCCGCCTGCGAGGAGACCGGCACGGTGGTCGCCCTGCACACGGGCGACTCGTCGTGGTCCCCGGTGCCCTCGCCCGACACGCCCATCGAGGCCATCACCACGCTGATGCCGACCAGCGCGATGTTCGCCTGCGCCGACTGGCTCTGGTCGGGCGTGCCGCTGCGCTTCCCCTCGCTGCGCCTCCTCATCGTCGAGGGCGGCGTGGGCTGGCTGCCCATGCTGGCCGAGCGCGCCGACTACGCCCTCGACCACCCGGTCGCGAGCGAGGCGTCGTGGGAGGGCGGGCTCAAGCCCAGCGAGGTGCTGCGCCGCAACTTCTTCTTCGGCACGCTCGACGACCACGCGCTGTCCGGCGTGCGGCTCGCGGTCGGGCTCGACCACGTGCTGCAGGAGAGCGGCTACCCGCACTCCGACTCGACCTGGCCCGACACGCAGAAGTCCGTGGCGCGCAATCTCGGAACGCTCCCGCCCGCCGACATCGCCAGGGTCGCCTACGGCAACGCCGCCCGCCTCTTCGGCCACCCGCTGCCCTCACGCGCCTGGCTGCGGATGGAGGAGATCTAGCCCGGATCTAGCCCTCTTCCTCGACCAGCCTGGCCTGGATGACGTTGCGCTCGTGCTCGACGTAGCGGCCGCTCTCACCGAGCAGCGTGGCGGCGAGCCACAGGAACACGCCGAAGTCGTCGACCACGCCGATCATCACCAGGAAGTCGGGCACCGCGTCGACGGGTGACAGGATGTAGACCACGCCGAGCCCGAGCATGGAGAGCTTGCCCTTGCCCATGCCCGCGTACTGTCCGCGCATGACCGCGCCGACCATCCGCGGGATCGCCCGGACCCTGGTCATCAGGCCGGGCGACCCCGGCTTGGTCACGTCGCGGTAAGTCCGCCAGGCCGCCGCTGCCCGTGCTGCCTTCGCCATCATGAGGAACCCCCTACCCCCGGCTTCTCACGACATAACGCGTCGGGACCGCCATGAGTTCCTGGCCTGCTCCCGGAAGGGGCCAGCGCAGCGCAGCGTGCTCGAACGGCCTGGCCCGCTCGATCTGCGACGGCCACCCGGACGAGCAGGTCCTCCCTCCCGGCCGCCACCGCCGTCGCGCACGGCCGAGCCCGCGCTGCAGGGCTCACCCGCCTGCCGCGTCCAGCCTCAGCACGTCGTGCATGGCCCCCTACTGCCCTCGTGGGGCCAGGGCTCGCACGGCCTGCTCTATGGAGATCTCACCGCCCGGGACGGGCGCGAGGACGGGGGTGTCGAGGCCGTTGTCCACGTACTCCTGGATCCTGGCCCGGCAGGTGGCCGCGTCGCCGTGCACGATCAGGGCGTCGACCACCTCGTCGGGGATCGCCTTGAGCGCCGCCTGCCGGTCGCCGGCCTGCCAGGCCTCGTGCATGGGCCGCAGCACCTCGCCCCGGCCCAGCCAGTCGTGGAAGGCGGCGTACACCGGGACGGTCAGGTAGGTGGCCAGCATCCACCTGGCCATCTCACGCACGCGGTCGACGTCCTCGCTGACGCAGACGAACAGGCGCGCGATCAGCTCGGTGCCCTCCCCGATCTCGGCGCGCACCTTGCGCACGTCGTCGGGTGAGAGCCAGTTGGTGATCGCGCCGTCGGCCTCCGCCGCGGCGAGGTGGAGCATCCTGGGCCGCAGCGCAGCCAGCACGATCTTCGGCGGGAGCTCGGGGGCCCGCTCCAGCTTGAACCCCTTGATCTCGAACGTCTCGTACGTCTCCGAAACCTTCTCCCCGGCCAGCGCCTTCTTCAGGAAGCGCAGCGTGTCGCGCGTGCGCGCGTAGGGCTTGTCGAACCGCCCCGCGTTCCACCGCTCGACGATCGCCGGCGACGAGGCGCCGATGCCCAGCACGAACCGCTCGGGCGCCAGGTCGGCCAGCGTGGCCGCGGACATGGCCAGCAGCCCCGGGCCGCGTGTCGAGACGGGCACGATGGCGCTGCCCAGCCTGATCCCCGGCGCCCACTGCGCGGCCATCGCCAGCGGCACGAACCCGTCGGCCCCGTTGACCTCGGCGGACCACGCGTCGGTGTAGCCCAGCTCGGGCAGCTCCGCGATCAGCTCCTGCGACTTCGACAGCGGGCGATCGTAGAAGGGGATGGTCATACCCCAGTTGCGACTCATTCACGGCCTCCAAGCGCGTCCGCAGCGGCCGCTCCACCCTACCAACCGACCGGTATGGCGTCCTAGGCTCGCAACTCGTGGACCGCCGCGATGAAGTCCTTCGTGATCCCCCTCAACCCGGGCAGATGCGACAGCCCGACCAGCCGGTCCACCAGCGGCACCGTCACCTCGATCAGCCGGTACGTACGCGCGCAGCCCGGCGAGGTGTCGTGCACCCAGAACAGCACCATGCCCATGGACAGCAGCCAGAGCAGCTCGGGCAGCTCCTCACGCAGCTCGGCGTTCATGCGGTCCCGCGATCCCTCGACGACCTGGCGGTAGATCTCGATGGAGGCCTCACGGGCCGGGGACGACTGCTTGCTGAACGGGCTCAGCGGATTGGTGGGCTCGGCCGCGTGCTTGAAGAACTTCACGGCGAACTCGTGGTAAGGCTCGGAGACGCGTACCCACTCGCGTAGCACCCCGCTCAACCTGGCCGCGAACGACGTCTCGGTGGCCAGGAACTCCCTGCACGCCTCCTCGTGCTCGGCCTGGGCGCGGTCGTAGTACGCCTGGATCAACGCCTCCTTGCTCTCGAAGTAGTAGTAGGCGTTACCCACGGACACCCCGGCCTCGGCGGCGATGGCACGCATCGTGGTCGCGTCGAAACCGCGCTCCCTGAACAACCGCAATGCCGTCTCGACGATGACGTCTCGGGTGCTCTCCGATCCTCGGTTTCGGGCTTCGGACACGTTCGTCACTTTACGTCGTGATCGGGCGTCGGGCAGAAAACCCGCTCATCAGGCTGCTGTCCCTCTGTTGTGTCTGGTCAGGGCCATAGCAGCAGTCAAATCTAGCAGGTTTTGCAGTCCAAGGTCATGTAGCCGCACGGTGATCACCGCCACAAGGCAAAGTTGCACCTGCGGCATGAGTTATCTCCTGCGAAAGGTGGGATTGTCGTTTCAGGCGGAAGGGCTATTTCCGCGAAAAGGCATCGACATGTGGATACGTGGAACAGTGCGCCTCGCAGTAGTCGCACTCCTCGGCATTGAGATAACCATAATCGCGCTGGCCTCGGCCGCTTCAGCCGCCACCCACCCCGAAGGGTCGGCTGCGCCGGACAGCCAAAAATCGGCCGAGTCCGAGGGCTCGGAGCAGGAGTCCGGGTCGGACCCGGGCCGGACCTGGGCGTTCGATCGGCTCATGGCGGCCGGTGAGGACATCACCGCCACGCCAGGCTGGCCCTTCAGCGACTCGGCCGACGAACAGGAGGGACCGCCCGACGACTGGACGCCGCCCCGCCTGCACGGGCCCGCGCAGCTGACGGTCATCGACCCGCCGGCGATGGCACCGCGATCTCCGGCCACCAGATCCGCCAAGAGCCGCGTACGTGCCAGAGTGGCCCGAATGCCCCGGGTGCGGCCGCGCGCGGCGCTCAGGCGCTCTGAAGTCGATCTGACGCGTGTCCTGCCGCGCTTCGGGGCCATGCACATGTCCCACGGCCTGGCCACCGGCTGGCTGAGGAGCGGGGGCGTGCGGATGAAGTCGACCGGCAACTGCTCCAGCAAGCACGTGCACCACTGCACGTCGCTCGACTCGGTGCGGACCGGGACCATCGCCCGGATGATCGAGCTGAAGCGCGAGAGCGGCTGCCCGATCATGGTGACGGGTGGCACGGAAGCGGGCCACGCGCCCGGGCAGTACAGCCACGGCAACGGCTACAAGCTCGACATCTCTCACAACACCTGCATCGACCGGCACATCACGCGTTACCACGCGAAGGCCGGCGTGCGCAGCGACGGGGCCCGGCTCTACCGTTCCGGCTCAGGCACCGTCTTCGCCGACGAGAGCGACCACTGGGACATCCTCTTCCGGTGACAGAGCCCGGGTGAGGGTACGCCGTGCGGGGAGCGCACGGCGTCACACCACCTGGACAGCCTCGAACGGTGGACGCCGTGCGGAACGCACGGCGTCACACCATCCGGATGAGGTTACAGCTCGCCCGCGACCAGCTCGGCGATCTCCGCCGCGTTGAGCGCCGCGCCCTTGCGCAGGTTGTCACCGCACACGAACAGGTCGAGCGTGTTGGGGAAGTCGATCGCCTGACGGATGCGGCCCACGTAGGTCGGGTCGTTACCCACCACGTCGAGAGGCGTCGGGTAGACCCCGTTGGCCGGGTCGTCCATGAGGACCACCGTCGGCGCCGCCTCCAGGACGCGATGAGCGTCGGCGACCGTGATCTCACGCTCGAACCGCGCGTGCACGGCCAGCGAGTGAGTCGTGATCACCGGCACGCGCACGCAGGTCGAGGAGACCTTGAGGTCGGGGATGCCGAGGATCTTGCGGGACTCGTTGCGGAGCTTGAGCTCCTCGGAGGCCCAGCCGCCGTCCTTGTAGGAGCCGGCCCACGGCACCACGTTGAACGCGATCGGCGCGGGGAACGGCGAGTCGTCGGGCAGCTTGTTGGCCAGCACCTTGCGTACGTCACCGGCCGCCTGGCCGATCGTGCGGTCGCCCGCCAGTGCCTCGATCTCGTCGTAGAGCCGCGCCGAACCCGCCACACCGGCGCCCGACACCGCCTGGTAGGAGGCGACGACCAGCTCCGTGAGCGTGAACTCGGCGTGCAGCGCCCCCATCGCCGCCATCATCGACAGCGTCGTGCAGTTGGGGGTCGAGATGATGTTGCGCGGCCGGCTGCGGGCGTCGAGCGGGTTGACCTCGGGCACGACCAGCGGCACGTCCGGCTCCATCCGGAACGTCCCCGACTTGTCGATCACGATCGCGCCGCGCTCGGCCGCGATCGGCACCCACACCGCCGACACCTCGTCCGGCACGTCGAAGATCGCGATGTCGATGCCGTCGAACACCTCGGGCGCGAGGGCCTGCACCACGACGTCCTCGCCGCGCACCCGAAGCACCTTGCCCGCCGAACGCGGCGAGGCGACGAGACGGATCTCGCCCCAGATGTCCTCACGCGACGACACGATGTCGCGCATGACGGTGCCCACGGCGCCGGTGGCCCCGATCAGGGCAAGTGTAGGCCTGCTCATCGTCCACTACCTCCGTACACCGTGGCTTCGACCTGGTCGGCGTCGAGCGAGAACGCGCGGTGGGCAGCCTGCACGGCCGTGTCGACACCGTCCTGCTCGACGACCACCGAGATGCGGATCTCCGAGGTGGAGATCATCTCGATGTTGACCCCCGCGTCGGCGAGGGCCGCGAAGAACGTCGCCGTGACGCCGGGATGCGAGCGCATGCCCGCGCCGATCAGCGACACCTTCCCGATCTGGTCGTCGAAGAGCAGCGACTCGTAACCGATCTGACCCTGGATCTTCTTCAGCGACGACAGCGCCGTCTGGGCGTCGGCCGTCGGCAGCGTGAAGGAGATGTCCGTGCGGCCCGTGGCCGCGGCCGAGACGTTCTGCACGATCATGTCGATGTTGATCTCGGCGTCGGCCAGCGTTTTGAAGATCGAGGCAGCCTCTCCGACCTTGTCGGGGACCCCGACAACTGTGATCTTGGCCTCGCTCCGGTCGTGTGCGACGCCGGAGATGATCGGCTGCTCCATCTCGGTTCCTTCGGTGTAAGGGTCGGAGACGACCCAGGTGCCTTCCTTGGTGCTGAACGAGCTGCGTACGTGAATCGGCAGGTCGAACCGGCGAGCGTATTCGACGCAGCGCAGATGCAGGATCTTCGCGCCGCACGCGGCCATCTCCATCATCTCGTCGTACGAGATCCTGGGGATCTGCCGCGCCGCCGGCACGATGCGGGGGTCGGCGGTGAACACGCCGTCGACGTCGGTGTAGATCTCGCACACGTCGGCCTGCAGGGCCGCCGCCAGCGCCACCGCCGTGGTGTCGGACCCGCCGCGGCCCAGCGTGGTGATGTCCTTGGTGTCCTGCGAGACGCCCTGGAAGCCGGCCACGATCGCGATGTTGCCCAGGTCGATCGCCTCACGGATGCGGCTGGGCGTCACGTCGATGATGCGCGCCTTGCCGTGGATGGAGTCGGTGATCACACCTGCCTGCGAGCCGGTGAACGAACGGGCCTCGTGGCCGAGGTTGGCGATCGCCATCGCCAGCAGGGCCATCGAGATGCGCTCGCCCGAGGTCAGCAGCATGTCGAGCTCGCGGCCCGGGGGCAGCGGCGACACCTGCTCGGCCAGGTCGAGCAGCTCGTCCGTCGTGTCGCCCATGGCGGAGACGATCACGACCACGTCGTTGCCGGCTTTTTTCGTCGCGACGATCCGCTGCGCGACCCGCTTGATGCAGGACGCGTCGGCGACGGACGAACCACCGTACTTTTGCACAACGAGCGCCACGAGAGTCTCCCGGTTTGGACTGTGAGCTGCCAGTCTACTGGGGGCTTCTCATGAACCCGATGGGCTGTACCACTATCTGGACGATCAGACGGTCGTCTCCTCGGCGACGTCCAGACGCGAGTGCGCGGCCAGGGCCTGGAGGGCGCGCATCGCGGCGCCCGCGTGGTTGCCCCAGGTGTTGAAGTAGGAGTACTGCCACCACCAGAGCGCCTCATGGGGCCGCCCCGCGTGGTAGTGGCGCAGGCCGTGGATGAGATCGGCGGCGACCGCGGTCAGGTCGTCCGAGAGCCGGTAGGGCGTGACGCCGGTGTCCTTGTATGGGTCGAACACCTCGGCGTAGTCGTCGACCGGCCGCAGCCGCTCGGCCAGCGCGGTGCGGACGCCGTCGATGTCGGGGTCCTCGCTCATGGCCGGCTCGTAGTTGCCCGCGAGAATCACGTCGCGGTTGGCCCCGAGCTTGGCGCCGGCCAGGCTGACCTGCGCGACCTCCACCAGCAGCAGCGACCAGATGGCGTCGCCGCCCTCGCCGCCGGCGACCCTGGTCAGGCCGTCGACGTAGTCCTGCGCGTGCCCGGAGATCTCTTCGGCCAGCGCGTTCCACTGGTCAGACATCCAGCAGCCTCCGTCCTTCGAAAGCGCGGCCCAAGGTCACCTCGTCGGCGTACTCGAGGTCACCGCCCACAGGCAGACCGCTGGCCAGTCGTGTCACTTTGATGCCCATCGGCTTGACCAGACGGGCGAGGTAGGTAGCCGTCGCCTCGCCCTCGAGGTTGGGATCGGTGGCGAGGATGAGCTCGGTGACCCGACCATCCGCCAGACGTGTCATGAGCTCGCGGATGCGCAGGTCGTCGGGGCCGACACCGTCGATCGGGCTGATCGCGCCGCCGAGCACGTGGTACGTGCCACGGAACTCGCGCGTCTTCTCGATCGCGACGACGTCCTTCGACTCCTCCACCACACATATCACGTGGGTGTCGCGGCGCGGGTCACGACAGATCCGACACTCCTCTTCGGAGGCCACGTTTCCGCAGACGCGGCAGAAACGGACCTTCTCCTTGACCTCCAGCAGCGCGTGCGCGAGCCGCTTGACGTCGGCCGGATCGGCCGCCAGCAGGTGGAACGCGATCCGCTGCGCGCTCTTGGGACCGACGCCGGGCAGCAGGCCCAGCTCGTCGATCAGGTTCTGGACGACCCCCTCGTACATGCCTAGAACCCTGGCAACTGTCCGAGGCCGCCGCCACCCAGCCCCTGGGCCAGCGGGCCGAGCTTCTCCTGCTGCAGATCGGCCGCGGCGCGGACGGCGTCGCGGACGGCCGCGATCACCAGGTCGGCGATCGTGTCCGCGGTGTCCTGCGCGTCCCCGGCGTCGATCACGCTCGGGTCGATCCTGAGCTCCAGCAGCTCACCTGAGCCGTTGACCACGGCCGTGACAAGGCCACCGCCCGATGAGCCCTCGATCTGCGCGTCGTTGAGCTCCTGCTGGGCGCTCACAAGCTGCTGCTGCATGAGCTGGGCCTGCTCCAGCAGCTGCTGCAGGTTGACATCCCCTGGGTTCACCGTCGTGCGCTCCTCGTGGCTCCGGTTCTTGACTGCCACGAGCCTACGGGGTTTGGGCGTCGTCCTGTACTGGTGCAGCCCTACCTGGGATGTTTTTTGGCCGGATCTCGGCCCCCCTCCAGCGTCCGAGACCCGGCCACCACGTCGGCGGAGCGGCCGCACCACGCCGACGCGTTGCCACAAGAAGTTAGCGACCCTGACGTTGCACACACGTTGCGTTCATTCAATCACCCTGTGCAATCCCCCCTTAGGGGTTGCGCGGACCGCCCGCAGGACGGATGCTCTTTGTTGACTACTTGGAGTGACCGATGAGTTACGCAGACCTCGACGCGTACTCGCGCCTGCTACGCGGAGCGCACGAAGCGGCGGCGGCCGGCCGCGTGCCTCCGGAGCCGCCCCGCCGCCTGATCACCGCCTCCTGGGAGCGGTCGCTGGAGGCCGGGATCGACCCGGAGGGCAAGAGCGCGCCCCTGGTCTACGACCTTTCCCACATCAAGGACGTCCGCCAGGCGCACCCGTTGCAGCCGTTGCTGCCCCTCATCGCCCAGACGCTGTCCAGCCTGGCCGACGAGGTCCTGATCGTCACCGACGGCGGCGGACGGGTGCTGTGGCGCGAGGGCAACCACGCGATCATGCGCCGGGCAGACCAGATCGGTCTGGCCGACGGGCACCAGTGGGCCGAGGGCACGGTCGGCACCAACGGCATCGGCACCGCGCTCGAAGCGGGCCGGCCCGTGCACGTCTACTCGGAGGAGCACCTCATGCGGGTGCTGCACATCTGGTCGTGCAGCGCCGCCCCGATCACCGACCCGGACTCGGGCCAGATCGTCGGCTGCGTCGACGTCAGCGGCACCTCGCGCAGCCTGCACCCCGCGACCGTCGCGCTGGTCGCGGCCACGGCCAAGCTCACCGAGACCCAGCTCGCGCTGCGCATGTACGAACGCGACGAGCGCCTGCGCCGCCGCTTCGAGTCCCTGCGCGGGCGGCACGGGGTCCTGCTGTCTGCCACCGGTCGCGTGCTCTCCGGCGACCCGGCCGGCTCCCTGGGCGAGCGCATCCGCCTGTCCGGCCGACGGGTGATACTCCAGGACGGTTCCGCCGCCGTGCTGGAGCCGTTCTCCGACGGCTTCCTCCTGCGTCTCACGCCGTCCGCGGCGCCTCCCACGCTCGTCCTGTCCTTCCTCGGCGAGGGGCAGCCGGTAGCCACGTTCGGCGAGCTCGACCGGCCGCTCTCGCTCCGGCACGCCGAGATCCTGGCCCTGCTCGCGCTGCATCCGCACGGGCTGACGGCCGAGCAGCTCTCGTTCCACCTCTACGGCGACGACGGCAACCCGGTGACCATCAGGGCGGAGATCCACCGGCTGCGGGCCCAGCTCGGGGAGGCCATCGCGGCCAAGCCGTACCGGCTGACCTGCCCGTTGGAGGCCGACTTCCTGGAGGTACGCCGCCACCTGTCGGCCAACGACTCCCGCGCGCTGGCTTGCGCGTACCGGGGCCCGCTGCTGCTCCGCTCGGAGTCGCCGGAGATCCGCCGCGAGCGGGACGAGCTGGAGGCGCAGGTACGCGTGTGCCTGCTGCGGCACGGGTCGCCGGACGAGCTGTGGACGTACGCGCAGACCTGCAGCGGCCGGGACGACTACGAGGTCCTGGAGCGCCTGGCCGCCCTTCCCTCCACCGACCCCCGCTCCGCGGCCGCCCGCTCCCGGCTCTGCCCCTGACGCTCAGACGCTGCCTCAGGCGTGGTCTTCCGGCACGGCCCTCGGTGTGGTCTCAGGCACGGCCTTCAGCGCGGCCTTCAGTGCGGTCTCAGGCACGATCTCCGGCACGGCCTTCACCGTGGCCTCAGGCGCGGCCTTCGGTGCGGTCTCAGCTGTGGTCGATCTCGCCGATCACCCGGGCGCCGAGCTCACGCTCCAGCAGGGCCATACCGGAGACCGCGTCCACGTCGGCGTCGACGTCGTTCAGAGGGTCGACGTCGTCCGACTCCGGGCCCTTGTTGCGGGTGGGGACGCTCTCCGGCCAGGCCGCGGCGCTGCCACGGGCGGCCGGAACGCGCGGACCCGCCTGGGCCGCGGCCCGCGCCGCCGACTTCGCGGCGGCCATCCCGTTGCCGACCGCGACGACGGAGACGGTGTTCGTGGGGTCGGGGGCCGGCGGTGAGCCGGGGCTGAGGTCGTCGGGGGCGTCGGGCCAGGACTCGTCCGTGGTCTGACGTCCGGTGGACCCGGCCGCGGGGTGGCCTGGGCCGGCCTCCTGGGCGTCCCCGTCCTCGTGGGACCCGCCGTGGGAGGCCGTACGCCCCTGGGAAACGTGAGCCCCCGGCTGGGCGCCCGCCCCGCCCTGGGCACCGGAGGCGCCGGTGGGTCCGGGCACGCCGGAGGGGGCGGAAGGCGGACCGGCCGAGCCGGAGGCGGCGTGCGGACCGGTCGAGCCGGCGGGGGCGGCGTGCGGGCCGGCCGAACCGGGCGCCGCGCCGTGACCTCCCGCCGGGCCGTGACCTCCCGCCGGGCCGCTGTGCGCGGGCGGGCGGGGAGCGCCCCGGGACGCGGAGCCGCCGCCGGGGGCCGGGGAGCCGCCGACGACCGCCTCGACGCGCCACGTGCCGCCGAGCACGTCGCCGAGCGCACCGGCCACGACGGCGTCCTTGCCGCCGCCCGTGAAGTTCTTCATCGCGCCGACCTGGGTGAAGCCCAGTGTGACGATGTTGCCTTCCACACCCACGACCTGGGCGTTGGTGCTCACGTTCGCCCAGACGACGATGCTGCGCTGCTTGAGCGAGGCCAGCACGGCGGCCCACTGCGCCTGTAGGGCTCCCGCCCCACTCCCGGTGGGAGCGCCGCCACCGGGCTGGCCGCCGCCGGCCGCCTGGGGCGCGCCGCCTGCCGCTGGGGCCGCCTGTGGCACGGAAGGCGAACCGGGACGAGCCGGCTCAGGCCAGTCGTCACCCCCTGCCGCACCGGAACCGACTGCAGCCGGACCCTGGCCACCCACCGCCGCTTCACCCGCGCTCCCAGCACCCGCCGGGGCCGGCACGCCACTCTGCCCGGACGAGACGCCCGGTCGAGGGATGGACACCGAACCGGGATCGGCCGTACCGGCTGGACCAGAAACGGGCGGGGCGGAGACAGGCGGGACAGAAGCCACGGAAGGGACGGGTGGGGCGGCGACCCTGGCGGCGGCCATCTGAGCGACAGCCCCACCACGCTCCAGCCGCTCGAGACGGGCGAGCAACGCCTCCTCACCCTGCGCGGCCCCCGGAAGCAGGACGCGCGCGCACATCAGCTCCAGCAGCAGCCGAGGCGAGGTGGCCCCGCGCATCTCGGTGAGACCGGCGTTGAAGACCTCGGCCGCGCGGGTGAGCTCCGCCGGGCCCATCGAAGCGGCCTGCTGAACCAGGCGCTCCAACTCATCGGCGGGCCGGTCGAGCAGCCCGCTCGACGCCGCCTCGGGGACGTTCGCCAGGATGACCAGGTCACGGAAGCGTTCGAGCAGGTCGGAGGCGAAGCGGCGGGGGTCGTGGCCGCCCTCGATCACCCGGTTGACCGCGTGGAACACCTGCCCGCCGGCACGCGCCGCGAACGCGTTGACGACCTCGTCGAGCAGGTCGCCGTCGGTGTAGCCGAGCAGGGAGACGGCCTTGGCATAGGTGATGCCGTCCTCCTCGGCCCCGGCGAGGAGCTGGTCGAGGATCGACAGCGAGTCACGCGCCGAGCCCGCGCCCGCCCGTACGACCAGAGGCAGCGCGGTGGGCTCGAAGGGCACGCTCTCGGAGTTGAGGATCTCCTCCAGCAGCGCGCGGAGCGTCGCGGGCGGCATCAGCCTGAACGGGTAGTGGTGGGTACGCGACTTGATCGTGCCGATGACCTTTTCCGGCTCGGTCGTCGCGAAGATGAACTTCAGGTGCGGCGGGGGCTCCTCGACGAGCTTGAGCAGCGCGTTGAAACCCTCCCGGGTCACCATGTGCGCCTCGTCGATGATGTAGATCTTGTAGCGCGCGGAGACGGGGGCGAAGAACGCCCGCTCACGCAGGTCGCGCGCGTCGTCCACGCCACCGTGCGAGGCGGCGTCGATCTCGATGACGTCGAGGTGGCCAGGACCGGTGGGGGCGAGCGCGACACACGACTCGCAGACACCGCACGGGTCAGGCGTCGGCCCCTGCTCGCAGTTGAGAGAGCGCGCCAGGATGCGCGCGCTGGAGGTCTTGCCACACCCGCGGGGGCCGCTGAACAGGTAGGCGTGGTTGATCCGCCTCGTACGCAACGCCTGCCGCAGCGGGTCTGTGACGTGCTCCTGACCCTTGACCTCGGCGAACGTCCCGGGCCGGTACTTGCGGTAAAGCGCAAGGCTCATGCGACCATCCCGCCTGCGAGGGGGCTCTCAACGAAGAGACCCCTCGCACACCCGCCAGAGCCCGCTTATCCTTGCTGCCTTCCGGCCCTGGGGAGGTTCACAGGATGACGCCGCGCGAGGGGTCCCTGCACAGTCTAGCCGGATGACGCAGTGCTCGCTCCACACCGGAAAAGGTGGTCTGCACACGCCCAGAAGTCCGGTAAGCTCGTCGGCGGAGGATTCGCCTAGTGGCCGAGGGCGCACGCTTGGAAAGCGTGTATAGGGCAACCTATCAGGGGTTCAAATCCCCTATCCTCCGCGCCTGGTTGAGGCAGTAAACGCGAAGGGGCCGACCCCATCCAAGTCGGCCCCTTTCGCTATGTCGGGTCTCAGTTTGGGTCTCACTTGGGTTCCCCTGGCCACAAGCAGCGCCCACTCGCGCCCCTACGCGACGAGTCGCCAGGAGCCAACGAAACCCAAGCGTCCAGTCTCTCGGCGTTGCATCCTGGATGCGTGCAGAGGTCCACAGATTCAGTCAACTCGTGGCCAGAGCGTCGTCCTCGCCTCAGGCTCGCTCGAATCGGCCTTGTGATCGCTCTGGCCTTGACGGGCTCCATCTTGCTGGCATCGGCAGCTCTCGTGATCGCCCTCTGGCTGATCGGCTTCCCAGCACTTAGCCCACCTACCAGCGGCCTGTCCCTGACCGTCCTCCTGGACCTGGTGAAGATCTCCTTCGGCGTGACTGCCGGTGCGGGCGCCGTCATAGCAGTGATCGTGGCTTACCGTCGACAGAAGGTTGTCGAGGCTGCCGAATTGCGTGCAGAAGCTACCGAGCAGCGAGAAGTTACAAAGCTATTCAACGAACGCTACTCCTCAGCGGGAGAGATGCTAGGCCACGATTCTCCTGCCGTGCGACTAGCAGCGATCCAAGCCCTGGCTGCCCTCGCAGACGACGCACCTACGCACCAATTAAGGCAGATGGTTATCGATGTCCTATGCGCTTATCTGCGGATGCCGCAATGGACTTCCGAAACCAAAGACATCCCTCAAGCCGACCGAATATTCATCGAGGGACACCGCGAGGTCCGACACGCCATCATCCGCGCTATTGCTAGCCGCCTCCAAGAAGGCACTGCCGTGTCCTGGAAGGGTCATGATCTAGATCTCACACGCGTAGTCTTCGACGGCGGCGATTTCTCGGGGGCTGTCTTCTCGGCAAGGAGCATCAACTTCAGTGGCGCAATGTTCACCGCTGGACGAACGTCGTTCGCTAGGGCCAGATTTGCGTCAGGCAACGTAGGCTTCAACCAAGCGAAGTTCTCTGGCGGCGAGGTTGAGTTTACGGGAGCAGAGTTTGAAGACTGCAACCTATGGTTTCACGGCGCCAGCTTCGAGGGCGCTAAGGTTTACTTCAATGGGGCAAAATTTAGAGGAGGCATAACCTATTTCAACTTCGCGAGGTTCATCAGCGGGTCCGTGAATTTTCAGTGGGCAGAGCTTAGCGGAGGCGTAATAGACTTCCATTTCGCCGAGTTCCAGGGTTCAAGTATCACTCTGGATGACGCCAAATTCATGGGCGCAAAGGTAACCTTTCTCGGCGCAAAAGATTGGTCAACGCCGCCGAGCTTCCCAAAACACGGCACAGTTGGACTAATCCTCCCTAAAGGTTTCCCGGATTCGTCGTCCGATCTGAAGGAAGGCAGCGGGTAGAGCCTATGCGCTGCAGCCCCGCCCGCTGCCCTACTTCTTGTTCCGGGAATGCCTTAGCTTTCGGCTTCGTGCCACAGCAGGCCGTCAACCTGCTGGGCCACAGTTTGTCGGATGACGTCTGTGACATGCTGATACCGATGCGCCATCCCCGAACTTGACCAGCCCATGATTGCCATCACGGTTCGCTCGGGGACTCCCAGGATCAGGAGCACTGTCGCTGCGGTGTGTCGCGCGTCGTGCAGACGGCCGTCTCTAAGCCCAGCGGTGGCGAGCAGGGCTTTCCACTCGTGATAATCGCTGTACGGGCTGACCGGTGCCCCGGTCGAGGTGGTGAAGACCCAGTCTCCCTCTTGCCAGAGCTGGCGCGCCTTAGCGAGCTCCGCTTGCTGTTCCTCGCGGTGCTTGCGCAAGAGGGCCACGAGTTGTGCGGGGAGACCGATAGTTCGACGTCCTGCACGGGACTTGGTCGCGGCTGTCAAGTCGCGCACCTGCAGGCGCTTAGGGCAGTAGCCCGGCTTGCGTCCGCAGGTGCCGTCACATCCGTGCTCGTATCGGGGACGTTGACGGCCACGCCGCACTCGTAGCGTTCCCTTGTCGAGGTCTACGTCCGCCCACTGCAATCCGAGCGCCTCGCCTTGGCGTAGCCCGAGGGCCAGCGCGACGGCCCAGCGGGCACTATTGCGAGGTAGGGTGTCGGCCGCCTTCATGAGGCGCTTCACCTCATCGATCTCGTATGGCTCTATCTCCTCCTCTGCCAGCGTCGGAGCCTTCGCCAAGGTCGCGGGGTTGGTGGAGAGGTAGCGGCGACGTACGGCTACGTTGAGCGCCGCACGGATGGTGCGGTGCACGTGATGCGCCGTACCGGCAGATTTCCCGGACGCCTGGATCTTGGCGTAGAGCTTCTCCAGGTGCTCGGGCGTGAGTTTGTCGAGGTGATGGGCGCCGATGCCAGGAATGAGGTGCGTCACCACATCGACCTTGTAGCCGGAGTGCGTGTTTTCCCGGATGGCAGGTGGGACCGCGACGTTCTCGATCCAGTGAGTCAGCCACTTCGCAACCGTCCACCGCTGGCCGGCCTTGCGGACGTTCCCGCCGTCCCGCTGACGCTCCAGCTCACGCACGGCCTTGATGACCTCGGTTGGTGTCTTGCGCTTCACGTGCCGGCGGTCGGGCGTGCCGTCGTCCTTGACGCCCACTGTCACCCGGCCGTGCCACTTGCCGTCGCCGCCGAGGTAGACGGTCGATGCGCCGTTGGGCCTGCGTCCCATGTCAGCGGCTCCCTTCGCGGAGGCCACTCACGTAAGCGGCGAGGCATTCGATGGGGACTCGGCGGAGTCGGCCGATGCAGACGGACTCCACTTCGCCGGTCTTCACGAGCTGGTACATCTGCGTCCGCCCGATCCTGAGCCGGTGCGCGGCCTCTTCGACGGTGAGCAGCAAGGGCATGTCCTCCTGGGTGACGGTGTCGGTCGTGTCGAGCCGGACGCTGTCCGGCACGGTGATGGTCATGACGGCGTGTCCTCCTCGTGCACAGGGACAGCAGGGACAGTGGGCAGGGACGTCTGTCCCTGCTGGCTGGCCGCGTTCGTGCTGCTCAGAGCAGGTTCAGGGACACCAGGGACGACGGGGACACTTTCTTGGGCCGATGTTCCTGGCACCCGGTAGCGGCTGCTGGCGTCCACGCAGAGCTGTCCGTCGCTGGCCATGCGCGGGCAGGTCTTGCGGACGTTCTCGTAGGACAGGCCGGTGCCGTCGGCGATGGCCTTGGGCGTGCTGTTCGGGTTCGCGCGGACGTAGCGGACGATGGTCGCGCGGGTCTCTCCCAGCGTGTGATCCTCAGGCGGGCCGTCCAGCAGGTGCCACACCCCGGCGGCGGGCTGGAAGGCCATGGCGTACTCGGCCTCTTCGACGTCGCGGCCGGTGACATGCAGTACCCCGTCGGCGGTTCCGCGCTGGCGCTTGAGTACCAGGGTGGCGTCGGCGGCACCGGCCAGGCCGTTGGTGCCGGAGACCTGCTCCAGGAAGTCGTCAGAGCCCATCTTGCGGACGTGGTGGACCAAGACGACGGCCACGCCGTAGGTGTCGGCCAGGTTCTTGGCGCGGCTCATGGCGGTGTAGTCGGCGTCGTAGGCGGACAGGCCGGGCGGTGTGGTGCCCCGGATCTTGGCGAACACGTCGATGACGACCATGCGCGCGCCGGGGTTGCGTTCCAGCCATCGGGCGATGGCCTGGTCTCCGCCCCTTGGAAGGGTCTCGCACGCGGTGGCCAAGGTCAGGCCGCGTGGTGCGGGGTTGTCCCCCAAGATCTTGCCCATGCGGGACTGAAGGCGGCGCGGCGTGTCCTCCAGCGCCAGGTACAGCACCGGGCCGGGCTCTACCTCTATGGCTTCCAGGGCCTTCCCTCCTCCGGCGACTGCGACGGCCGTGGCGAGTGACAGCCAGGACTTGCCGACCTTGGGCGGACCGGCGAGCAGGTTGAGCCCTTCGGCGATGACGCCGGGCACGGCCCACTTGGTCGGCGGGAAGGTCACGGACATCAGCTCGTCAGCGGTCCACGAGGTGCGGAACGGCGTCGGCGAGGCTGCTTGGTCGCTGGGCACGTGGACCGCATCACCCGCGACCAGGCGCAGATGTGATGGGCGTTCGCTCGTCATGCGGCCACCGTTCGCGGGCGGCGCGCACCCGCCCGAAGTCCGCTGGCGATGGTGCGCATGGCCGCGCCGTAGGGCTGGCCGACCTGCTGGGCGGCGTTGGCCAGCCAGCCTGTTACGTCGGCCTCGGGCAGCTCGCCGCCGGCCACGAGCTGTCCGAGCGCGACGGACGCGCGATAGAGCGCGGTGTTGTGCCCATGCGGCGGGGAGCTGGTCACGCGTTCCAACTCGCCGGTGATCGCTGTGCGTAGGTAGGAGCCGTGCCGGTCGGCGGCCAGAGTGATCGAGACGGGTTTCTGTGCGGGCAGTGGCTTGGGTCGCAGCAGCTCTGCCAGCCAGGAAGGCAGCGGGGCGACAGGCGAGGAGTGAAGGACCTCGTACGAGCCATGACCGTCACTGGCGTGAACGCGGCTTCCGGGTCCGACGACGTAGCCGCCCACTGCGCGCGTGTCGATCAGCCAGCCCAGCGTGCCTTGGGTGTTGGCCAGAGGCACATCGGCCGGGGCGCTGAAGTAGAGATGCAGGCCGCCGCGCCGGGTCTGCACCTGGAAGGTCTCCAGGGGCAGTTCCTGCCCCTGCGTGGCGCACAGGGCCGCGAACACGTCGGCACCGTCGTGGATGCCGGGACGATCCCATTCCGGCGGCGGCGTTTGGCGGGAATTCGGCAGATCGAGGTCGATGACCACGAGTCCCGAAGGGCCGCAGGCCACCCCGACGTTGTACGGCTTGCGCCAGGTGGCCTGGATGATGTCGGGCCGTACGGTCGCGCGCTCTTCCCAGCGGGTGAAGCCGCGGGACGGCTCCTTCCCGCCCGGAGCGAGCGGGAAGACGTGCCAGCCACGAGCGGCGGCGGCCAGGGCGTAGCGGATCGGGTCAGCGGTCATGGCGCTCTCCTGTTCGTGGGTGGTCATCGGGTGCCGTCGGTGTAGAGGCGGCGGGCGAAGTTGTAGGCGTGGCGGCCCCAGCGGAGCCGCAGGCCGGTGCCCTGGCAGCGGCGGCACTCATGAGTGCCACGGCCGATGCGGTTGGGCAGATGGCGCTTGCCGTGGCACTTGCGGCAGGTGCCGAACGGGTGGATCCAGCAGGCGACGGAGTAACGGAAAGTGACGAACGCAACCAGGATCGCGGTGGTGATAGCGAGGAAGGCGACGGGGTCCAAGACAGCCTCCAGGGCCGGTTTCTGGGTGTCGTCAACCAGGGACGCTAGCGCGCTAGCGGCCTGATCAGGCCAGGTTTTTGGGTGCTAGCGGAGGTGCTAGCGCTAGCAGGGTGAGCAGCTAGCGCTAGCACCTTCCAGACGGTCAGCCGGAGCCGTTCCGGCGGTTACGCTCCGCGATGACGTCGGCCAGATCGTCGAAGCGGATGCCACGCCGGGTGACGGGCTTGCCGTCGATCCGGCGGCCGATGGAGGCGACCGTCACGCCGTGCGGCTTGAGCGCGGTCGTGAGCTGTTCGGAGGCCCACCCGTTGTAGACGTCGGGCCGCAGCTCGCTGAGGTAGCCGCACAGGGTCTCGTTCCACGCGCCGTTCTCCCCGGCGGGCCAGACCTTCGCCAGGTCAGCCAGCAGGTCGTACGTGGGCGCGTCCTGGCGGGTCTGGGTGTCGGCTTCGGGCAGCGTCCCGGCGGCGGTGCGGAGAGCGACGGCGCGGGCGACGACCTTCTGAGCGTCGTCAGAGTTCACCTCGTACGAACGGCGGGCGGCCGGGGTGCCCAGGCCGGCCAGGATGCCCCATCCGGCCTCGACGACCGGCTGGAAGACGGTGGCGCGGTAGCCGTTCTTGTACATCGAGGTGCCAAGGATCATGTCGTTGGCGACCTGGTCGGCCACCGACATGCAGTAGCGGGTGTTGACGTTGCGGGTGATGCCAGTCGGCAGGCTGTCCTTGTCCGGGATCTGGGTGCCGATCAGCAGGATCACGCCCAGGGCGCGGCCGAGCTTGATGACCTTCTCGCAGACGTCCCCGGCTTCCTTGCCGTGCTTGGGGTCGAGGAACAGTTCCTGGATCTCGTCGATGGCGACGATCAGCGGGTGCAGTCCCGAGCCCTTGAGGCTGGCCAGCTCAGGAGTGACCTTGTTCTCCGGGGCCTTGCCCAGCGCGGCGTAGTGTGCGATGCGCTTCGACCGGCGCTCGCACTCCTTGTACAGCCAGCGGATCATGCCAGCGCAGCGCGCCTTGGTCTCGTCGTCGAAGCCGTTGCCGTACTCGGTGCAGACCGGCTCCAGGACCTTGAAGTCCCCGACGCCCTTGAGTTCGTAGATGCGCAGCTCGGCGCGCGGGTCGAGGGCGGCAGCCAGCACGGCCAGGCGCAGCGCGAAGGTCTTGCCGGAGCCGGGCTGGCCGCCCACGAGCCAGTTGCGGAACATCAGGGAGGCGTTGACGGTCTCCATGCGCGGGGTGGTGGCGAACGGGAAGGGCTTGAAGACGTCCACCTTGCCGTCTCGCAGCAGCGGCCAGGCTGGCTGCTTCATCTCGGACGCGGGCTGGTAGCCGACCCAGAGCGCCAGGCGGCCGGGGTGGCCGGCACCGGGCTCGGGCCAGACCTGGTCCATCGGCAGGCGCATGGCGGACGCCAGGCGACCGCGCCGGGCCACCACATCGGCGGCTTCGACCCCGTAGGGCAGGTCGATGACCGCTAGGTGGCCGGGGCCGTCGCGGTGGATCTCGGTCGGGAAGCTGATGGCGTTCGGGTCCTTGCTCACGGCCTGGTTGATGCCGGAGATGCCGCAGTGCAGCAGCGCGCGGCGGACCAGCTCGGCAGTGAGCTTGCGGTAGCGCGGTCCCTCGGAGACGCGGTCCGTGATGGGCGCGTCCGCCGGGCGACCGGCCCGTGCGAGCACCGGCAGCATGGCGGCCAGGGTCGCCCACCGCACCCACGTCGGCAGGTCGGCCAGGGCGAACACGAGCAGCCCGACAGCGGCCACGATGCTGCCTCCGGTGAGCACGAACCAGCGCCACCGGGACTGACGCTGGCGCTGCTTGTCGAGCTTCAGCCAGGTCTCGGGGTCGTTCCGGTCGGCGGCGTACTGGCGCAGCGCCCAGTTCCCCTCTTCGGCCGTGGCCCAGTGCAGCAGGCGCCCCAAGGTGCCGAACAGGCCGGGGACGGCGTACCAGAGCGTCTTGACCGCGTACTTGGGCGAGCGCACGGCGTGGTAGCCGATCACGTAACCGGCGTCTCTGGCCTGCCAGGCGAGCATCGCGCGGATGCCTCGCCAGGTACGAAGCGCAGCAGGGACGATGGGCGCCCGGCGCTGGACCTTCCGGGGCACGTACGTGGTGTCGTCGTCCGGCGGGTCTACAGGGCCGCCAAGGCTCCTGTCTTCGGTCGCGACGGTCTCGCGATCGAAGAACTCGTCCTCCTCGGCAGGCTCGGTGTCGTCGTCGGACGGGCGCACCTTGCGGCGGCTGTCCAGCGGCACGACCTGGCCGCCGGGGTCGCCGGCCTTTGGGTCAGGCAGGTCCGCGAAGCGGAAGCCGTTCAGACCGGTCACCGGAGCGTCGCTGGGCTGGTTTTCCGGTTCGTGCGGGTTCTGGGTCATGATGAGTGCACCTCGTGGCCGTTGCTAGGGGCGGGGTTGCGGGGCGCGACCGGAGTCTTGGCGGATGAGGTCGCGCCCTGCGTGTTGGTCGAAAGGGTCTGGAAGGCCATGTGGATCTGAGCCCGTGTGCGCGGGCCGGTCACCAACATGCGGATGAAGGTGGCCACCGGGATGGCCAGGCAGATGGCCGTGACGACGACGGCGATGTTCAGCACGGGATTCCTCCTTTCAGATGGGGTTGTTGCGCAGGGCATCGCGGACGGCTCGGGCGGTGTCCATCCCGCACCCCAGGGCTCGGCGGAACTTGTCCGCCCCGGAGTCGACGGAGAGCTGTCCGGTACTGATCAGGCGGCGAGCCTTGATGGTCAGCTTGTCGAGCGTCGCGGCGTTCACCCTGTACGAAGGGCTGGTAGGGGTACCGGACGAGCCGTGATCAAGGCCGGAGAACGCGGCCAGGATGATGGGCAGTGCGGTGACGACCGCCACCGCTACGATCGGCCCCAGAACGTGCAGGACGAGCCGGGACAGCGAGAAGTCGGCGGCCACCAGCGGCAGGTACGGCCAGGCGTTCATGGCGAGCGTGAGCGCCAGGAACAGCCACTCGATCCGTACGAGCTTGGGGTCGTCGAGCGGTTGGCCTCGCGTGCCGAGATAGGCGCGTGCGCCCACCACAACCAGCAGGGCCAGGGACAGGAACGGTTCGACCAGCCAGGCGAAGATCCAGGCCGGGGACCAGGGCGCGGCACCGTCCGCCGCGAAGTGCTGCACACCCGCGGTTGACCAGGCCAGCGCGAGCGTGAGCGAGACGAGAGCGGCGGTGACCAGCAGGCGCCGCATCCGGGCGGCCTGCCAGGCGCGCATCTCAGGGTCTTGAGCCAGGGCGTGCAGCCGCGCGGCCTGCTGGGCGGCCTTGCGGCGCTTGCGCACCTTGGGCGTGTCCAACAACAGCGGGGCGTCGTCGTCCTGGAGGTCGGCCAGCAGATGCGCTTCGGCCACCTCGGCGCGTAGCTTCCGCACGCGCTTGGTCTCACCGGTCGCCGGCGGCCGGGGCGGCGAGACGGTGACCGAGCTCTGGTTGGCGAGCGCTTCCAGATCGGCCAGCGCGCTGGCCATCTCCTCAGGAGTCGGCTCGTGGGACGGGTCGGGACTGCCGATGGTGCTCATGACGGGTCGTTCCTTTCAGCGGCCGGACTGGGAACGGGCGAGAGTGCGGCAGACCAGGCAGCCGCCGTGCGTGCGCGGGCCGTGGGTACGGCAGAGCTGCACCTGAAGGGCAGCAGCGGTGCCGCAGTGGCGGCAGCCGTACGGACTCTGGGAACGGCGGGTGCAGTCGGAGCACTGGAAGCGGCCGGCCATCACGCCACCGCCTCAGCGGTGATGCCGTTGCGGTCCTCGGGGCTCAGCCCGGCCCAGACGCCGTCGCTCGGGTCGAGCACCAGCGAATAGGTCAGGCACTCCCCCAGCGCCGGGCAACGGCGGCAGATGGCCTTGGCGCGCTGCTCGCGCTCCTGGCGCTCGTCAAAGGTCTCTTCGTCGATGCCGGTGAACAGGTCAGCGGTGTCCGGGCCGCATGCGGGACCGGCGGCCAACACCGCGCCCAGCGGGTCAGCGAAGCGATTCATGCCCGCACCCCCAGACCGTTCAGGAGGTCGGCGAGCGTCAGCCGAGCGCAGGTAGGACAGACAGGCGGGGTGAGAGGTTCAGCGCCGGACAGGCACTCCTCCACTCCCTCGCAGACGATGCAGATGAACTGCACGTCGTGGGTCATGATGAGAACACCTCTCTTGAGGAGGAACCGGGGCGGCTCGTGTCTTGGCGGATGAGGGCCGCCCCGGTGCTTGATGGATCAGCGGATGTGCAGCAGGGCAGATATCCCTGCGTGGGCCGCCTTTTTCGGTGGGAGGCGGTAGCCCGGATTCAGTTCTCAAATGCGCGAGTGCTCCAGCCCGTCGGCGTGCGCCGATGTCGGCGCCTTCCCAGGTCTTCCGGCTGTGCAATGGAGCGATTTGGCCAGGTAGAGCACCAAGTCGCCCGCCATACTCCCCACCTGACCAGGTTGGCTAGGCAGGTTGTACAAGCATCATGTTGGATGGGCTGGCTAGTCATGTCAAGCGTCATGCCTAACTTGCCTAGCAAAGTTGTTCAGGTGCCGCTACGATCGGGGGCATGAGACTCGATCCGGACGACCCTCGTCCGCCCTTTCAGCAGGTCGCGACGCAGCTCAGAGCGGCCATCCTCACTAGGAAGTTCGCGCCGGGAGAGAAGCTCCCCTCCGGGCCGGAACTCGCCAAGACCTTCGGCGTGGCGCGCCAGACGATCCAGCAAGCCATCCGCCTGCTCCGGGAAGAGGGCCTGATCGTTTCCCGGCAGGGAAGCGGCGTGTTCGTCCGCGAGAAGACCGCCCGCCCCGTCGGCCTGCGACCTCACATCGAGGAAGCGTTCAAACGGCCGGAAGTCTCCATCGACTTCGCCGGGTTCTCCGGCGAGACGCTGCACGGGGCGGTGATGGAAGCGCTCGACAACATCCGAGCTGGCCGCCTGACTCCGGAGCGCATCTCCATCCGGCTCCTCCTACCGGACACTGGCCGGCCGTGGTCTCTCCCTTGCCGGGTGGACAACGGGCAGGATGAACCGCTGTTCAGGCAGCGCGCCGAAAAGATCATCTCCCGGCATGCCCAGGCCATCGTGGACTCGGTCCACGAGCTGAGGGATCTCGGCCTGGTGCCGCATGCGTCCGCCGACGTTCGGATCAGCGGGGAACCGCCCCGGTTCAAGATGTACGTGATCAACGGGGAAGAGGCGTTCTTCGGCTACTACGCCGTGGCGGAGCACACCGTGGCGTTGGGCGGGGCGCCGGTCGCGATGTACGACCTGATGGGCAAGGACACCGAGCTGTTCCACTTCGCGCTGAGCGACGGTCCCGATTCCACGTCGGCCCAGTACGTGCAGCAGTCCTCCGTGTGGTTCGACGCGGTGTGGAACAACGTCGCTCGCGAGGTGTCGTGATGGCGCTCTCGGGCCCTGACGCCGTACGGGCCGTCATGGGGGAGGCGCGGTGCCTCCTGCTCGACTTCGACGGGCCGGTCTGCGACATCTTCGCGGGACTGCCGGCACCGACCGTCGCAGCCAGTCTCCGTGCCACGCTGGAGAAGGCCGGCGCGAAGCTCCCGGCGCAGGCTCGCGCTGCGGATGACCCTCTGGAGGCGTTCCGGCTCAGTGCCTCCCTCGGTGACGAGCTGAATCAGCTTGCCCTGAGGGTGCTCATGGACCTGGAAGTGAAGGCGGCCGGAACGGCTCGCCTTACTCCGGGCGCGGTGGATCTGATGGAGCGGGCGCACGACAAGGGCCTGCCCGTGGCCATCGTCAGTAACAACTCGGTGGCCGCGGTGACGACCTTTCTGGATCGCGAGGGACTTGGCGGCCTGGTGCAGTACGTCTCGGCGCGAGCGGCGGCGGACCCTTCGCTCATGAAGCCGAGCCCTTACCTGCTCGACCAGGCCCTCAGCCATCTCGACGCGGAGCCGTCGTCCGCCTTGCTCGTCGGGGACTCGGTGACCGACGTCGAGGCGTCCAAGCTGGCCGGTGTGGTCGCCGTCGGCTACGCCAACCGGCCGGGGAAGCTCGACCGTCTGGGCGATGCAGGTGCCGATCTCCTCGTGACCAGCATTGAAGAGCTGGCGGATGCACTGACCAAGCCCGAGCGCGCATGAGAGCCCACCTGGCGAGGTCCCTTGTGCTGGATGTCAGCTCATCAAGGCATCTCAGGGCCTCATTCGTCGACGTGATCGTCCATGACCGGACCAGCATCGATCGCCGACCGCGCAAGGACCACGGTGCGGCCGTCGGCGTAGGTGACGACCAGTACAGGTTCCCCTTCGGGGAGGCCCAGGGTTGTGCGCTCCGCGACAGTCGGCATCCGGGCCGTGATCCGCGCGGGCTTCTCCAGGCTCACCACCGTGAGCTCTGGCGGCGTCCGTATGGTGCTCCCCCGCCGGTTCTCCGTGTCGATGAGCCCTTCGGCACGCAGCAGCCGCAAAGCCTGGCGAACGGTGGCCTTGCCGGTGCCGAACTCCTCGGCCAGGGCGTCTTCGTTCTTGAGCTTGTCTCCAGGCTGTAGCGCGCCGCCCTCGATCTGGGCACGCAGAAGGTCGGCCACCTGCCGATAGAGCGGCGTGAATGAGTTCGGATCAACCTGCACCGTCCTCATGATTCTCGCGCTATAGCGCTCCTGCACCTTTAGGCTATTACGTAATAGCGTAATGATGAGCACTCAGTGACCAACTCCACACGGAGAAGTTCAGCCATGACCGGGTACACGACCATCCCGTACACGATCGCCTTCGCCAACGAACTAGTGACAGCGCCGATCGCCTTCGAGCCCCACGCGGGCCGACTCCGCCTGGCCTACCAGCCGTCTCACCCTGGCGACTGGATCAAGCCTCCCGCCGCCAAGTCCTGGGAGCCGGGCGTCCTGCGCGCCAGGGTGCGCGACCTACTGGACAAGCCCCGCCTGCGCGGTTCCGAGCGCATGAGGAAGCTCAACACGCGGCGACAGTGGCGGTGCATGAACAAGCTGCTCTGCCAGGTATGCGGCGGTCCAGCGGTAGACACGGAGTCGCGCCTGATCCCCTGGCTACTGACCAAGACCGTGTTCGAGCGCACCAGCCTGGACAGCGGCCGGACCAACGCCCCGCCGACGTGCTGGAGCTGTGTCCCCAAGGCTCTGGAGCAATGCCCCATGCTCCGGGCGGACTTCACCCTGCACACCGTGCGGGTCGCCGAGACCGTTGGTGTGCTGGCTGACCTCTATCGACCGGGGATCTTCCGTGAACCGATCCCGACCGCGCACAACGTCTTCGTTCCATGGGACGCGCCCCGGTACCACCCTCGTACGCTTGCCGTCGCCCAGGTGCTGGAGCTGCATGGCATGAAATCGGTGGATCTTTAGGGGATCGCACGTGGCTCCGGCAGTTAGTGTCCCTGCCGTCCCCACCATCCTTGAACCTGCGGTGACCAGCGCGAACGCAGGCCAGGATGAGGGACGGTCCACCTCGATGACCGTCCCAACTGTCCCTGGCGTCACAGTTCTAGCCCTGACCAGCGCAAACGCGACTACCAGCGAGGGACATTCACGCGTTAGAGGTGTCCCTGCTGTCCCACATCCCGGACTCTGTTAAGGGGAAAGGTGCTTCGCCCGCCTTCTCCTGGCGCTAGGCGCCAAACCTGCTGTAACACCGGGGGCAGTGCTGCACGGGGGTTTCCTATCTGTCCCAGTCTCCCTTTAGCGCTGGCACCTCGACGACCCACCACTCGTCGGGACCGCATTGAGCCAGGACGGTGCCCAGTAGCCAAGGCCACGAGTCGCGGTCGATGTTCTGGTCATCGCGTAGGGGATACTTGACGAACGGTGGTCCTGACCTGCATGTAACCCTTCACAACCCAGTTCCCCTTGAGCCGAGGGTAGTGATCATGTGGGTCTCACGGTAAGCCGCTGACCTCGTCTAAGAAGGCAGGTGAGTGGCAGGGAAACCACTCACCAGGGTCGGCGCGCGGACTCTACCTCCCGACACCAGAATTCGCCGAGACAATCATGATCAAGATCAAGAAGACCAAAATGGCACCGGCGGCCCACACAAACCCCAACCCGGCTTGTGGTCGCGTCGGCTCGGCTTCCTTAGTGGCGGAGACAGGCCCGAGACGATCGATTCGAGTGGCCTTGACCGGGGGGGCCTTCGGTGCGTCGATCAAGGCCGGCGCCGCTTGGGTGGTCAGGCGCCTGTCCGGGTCCTTGTCCAGCAACCCCGTGATCAGCGGCGTGAGCCGTCCCGCGCGTATGGGCGGCGGGGCCTCCTCAAACAGCACTGCGGTCAGGCAGCCGGTGGGGGTGTCGCGACGAAACGGCGAAACTCCCTCGACGGCCTGATACAGCGTCACCCCCAGCGAGAATAGGTCACTGGCCGCGAGCCCGTCAGTGCCGCGTGCCCGCTCAGGGGCCATGTACTCCATCGAGCCAATGACCGCCCCGGTGACGGTCAGGGCAGTGTCCGCGTGGTGGAACGCGATGCCGAAGTCGGCGAGCAGAACCTCCCCGCTCTTGCTGATCATAACGTTGGCCGGCTTGACGTCGCGATGCACGATTTCGGCATCATGCGCCGCGCCGAGCGCTCGCAGCAGCTTGGCGGCGACGTTCGCCGTCTCCTCAACCGATAGCGGCCCGTGCGCGTCGAGATGATCCTGCAGCGAGCGGCCGTCGATCAACTGCATGACGATCCACGGGAGGTCGTTCTCGGCGACGACGTCGTGTACTCCGACGATGTTCGGGTGGTCGCGCAGTCGGGCGGCATTGCGGGCCTCACGCGTGGCTCTGGCCAGCCGGTCTGCCTTCTCGTCCTCGGCCATCACCGGGGGCAGCCATAACTCCTTTACGGCGACGTCGACGCGCAGGGTCTCGTCATGAGCCTTCCAGACCCTTCCGAATCCGCCTGATCCAAGCTCGGAGACCAACCGGTAGCGGCCGCCGATCAGCTTGCCTGGTCGTGTGCCCTGCGCCACGGTCACCCCTTGCTTGATGCAAACCCACCCAGAAGGAGCTGCTTTTCGATCACGTCCTGAACCCCGCCACTGTACTGACTCCGCTCAACCCCGGCGAGGAAGTAGTACTGTCCAGACACCTCTGATCAGGATTGCCTATAGGTGTGGCCGACAGTAGCTACGGTGGTGATCACCTGTGTGCAACCGACAGATTCGAGCGATGCTGGGAAGTGTCGGTGTTGCGCAAACGAGTTAGTCGCACTAAGTCCTCGCCTACTAGCGAGGGGAAGTCAGCCTCGTTGCCCGAGACGTTTCCTGCTGTCTTAGGCGCCGCAGGGACCGCATCGCTCAACGCCAGCGCCCCAGAACCCCGAACGCCGGCGGTTACCCCCCTGGTGTTACAGCATGCAGTGCGTACTCTCGCCAAGGTTCTATTGAATGACAACCTCGCCTAGTACGAACGGCAGTGTCCAAAAAGTTGGCACCTGACTTGCTCACATCGCTCTGACGCAGGAACGGCCGACTTGAACACTCGGTGTCGAAAGGGTGGAGCTGCAAGCGATCCAAGCCGGTCCATCCCCGCGTGCGCGGGGAGCACAGACCGAGTTGCAAACGCAGGTCCGTGGGCGAGGGACCATCCCCGCGTGCGCGGGGAGCGTCACCTACCAAACCAGCCGCAACTCCCGCACGAGATCCACCCACTCATGCGGGAGCCCACTGCACCGACCAGCACCTACGCGAGCCGCCCGCCCTGGGCAACCGGAAACGCCAGAGACGAGTCACACCTCTTCTCTTTAGCGCGCCCGCGCGAGTACCACGCCCGCGCGGGAGCCGCAAGCGATCCAAGCCGATCCATCCCCGCGTGCGCGGGGAGCGTCACCTACCAAACCAGCCGCAACTCCCGCACGAGATCCACCCACTCATGCGGGAGCCCACTGCACCGACCAGCACCTACGCGAGCCGCCCGCCCTGGGCAACCGGAAACGCCAGAGACGAGTCACACCTCTTCTCTTTAGCGCGCCCGCGCGAGTACCACGCCCGCGCGGGAGCCGCAAGCGATCCAAGCCGATCCATCCCCGCGTGCGCGGGGAGCACAGACCGAGTTGCAAACGCAGGCCCGTGGGCGAGGGACCATCCCCGCGTGCGCGGGGAGCATCACCTACAAACCCAGCCGCAACTCCCGCACGAGATCCACCCACTCATACGGGGGCCCACTGCACCAACCAGCACCTACGCCAGTCGCGAGTTAACCATACTTCCCATACATGAGGAGCTTCGCTCTCAAGCTCCGAAGGACGTTGTATTTGCATCTTGAGATCAGCCGTAATTGCGAAGCGCAGTTGGCATTACGCATCAGCCATTTAGCGCCTACACGCCCCCGTCTGGACGGTTCACTCTTCTCGGACCGGCAACTGATCTTCTTGGTACAACGAGCAGGCTTAGCAAGCACATTCCGTCAAGCAAAGCATTAGGGCGATTGCTCATTTTGCAAGTTGGTTGATATGCACTTATGCATCAGCTTGAGCTAACGCGGCCGATTCAACCACACGAACGGCACTGTGACTAAAATAGTCACAGTACCGGCCATGCAGCTTGATCTTTCGAGCTGGCTTGCGCCTGCACTAACTTTCACAGGGCTGCTACACCCCACAACAGCCCGAGGTGTGCTATAACCGCGCGCACATACGCATAGCTCCAGACAGCGCTGTAGTCAATCCTGGCGAGCGAGCAGCCCTTCAGGGTCCCCGAGAGGCAGCTCGCGGGAATTATGGGCTTAGAAGTGATCTGAGGGCCGCAGAGGCGGTAGTGTGTCCCCGTGCTCTCCTCTGAGAGCACAACATGACGGCCATGCTGTCCGGAAACGGAAACAGCCCCCCCGCTGGTACCGGGGGGGCCGTCATTCCACAGTTCGTATGACCCCTAGGAGGCCACACGTGTACGCGAGTGTACGCGAAATCAGCAAGGAAGACCAGGTCGGCAGGTGGGAGGGCGCGCTGCAGCGCGTAGAATCCGCGCCTGCTCCGCAGCCGACGGCGCAGCTGCTGGGCAGCCCTGCCGCGCTCGTCTTCATCGGCATCCTCGCCCTCATGCTTGTCCTGGGAGTGATCCTGCCTGCGGTTTGGTCCCGCAATCCCGAACGCCGCTCGGCCGCGTTCAAGGTGATGGACCGCATCTTCAAGTTGATGCGTCGTCGATCCTGAAACCCTTCGACGGAGAGGAAGGCAGCCTGATCGCTACTTCCCTCTCCGGGCCCGCGGCAGTAGCCAACAGCTCACTACCGCGGGTCTCAATTTGGGTCTCAGTACGCCTCCGAACAGAGGCGTTCATGCGGGTTCGCAATGCGCCTCAATACCTGCTCAGATGCCTCTGCGGACTCAGCCGCACAAATATCCGCAGACTTGGAAAGCGTGTATAGGGCAACCTATCAGGGGTTCAAATCCCCTATCCTCCGCGCCTGGTTGAGGCAGTAAACGCGAAGGGGCCGACCCCATCCAAGTCGGCCCCTTTCGCTATTCCGGGCCTCAGTTGGCCTGTCCAGGGCCTCTTTCCGCCTTCCAGCTGAGACCCCCGACGTGGTCGGCCGCGGTGTGACGGGTGTCGTGAGCAGGGCCTTCCACTCGTGATGGTCGGTGTACGGACTCACAGGCCGGCCGGTCGTCATCAGGTGTAACGCTGGAGGCGGTTTTGTCGAGATTCTGTGCACTGAGCGGTTGACGGCATCGCGGCGCTGTCATGATCTCGGAGGCGCCTCACCGATGGGATCCGCGATGCCTACTCGCTCGCTCGTGCTGCTGGCCGCCTCGCTCCTCACGGGCTGCCTCGCAGTTCTGGTGCTCGTCCAGGACTCCGACCTGGTGCTCTTGAGGGAGCATCTGAACCATCCGTTCGCGCTCGGTGTGCTGGCCTGCGCGTTGATGACGTTGGGCGCCCTCGGGCTGCGGTGGAGGTGGGTACGGACCACGATCATCATCCTCGCCGGGCTGGGTGCGAGTGCCGCGCTGTTCGTGGGGTTGGTCGCCACCGCGCTCACCGCTACCGAGGAGGTCGGCTTCGTCGACGGACCGGCGCCGTACCGGGTCCGGCTTCAGCAGGCGGCAGCCGGACTCGGACCGGACGCGATCATGCGGCTCAGCATCCGCAAGGACGACGGGCTCCACAGCAGGGAGTGGTATCTGGGCTGCTTCAATGACGACGACCCCGCTGACGCCTTCGACTCGGTCAGGTGGACAGGGCCGAGTTCGGTCGAGATCCGGGTGGTCGACGGGCGGACGTTCCCCGTGGCCCTGGACCCCGCCTCAGGCCGGCCCCGGACCACCGCCTCCGTCAACTGCTGACAGGTGTCCCGTCCGTGGAGGATCTGTTCGGCGGGGCTGCGCCGTACTACGCGAGATACCGTCCGGGCTACGGCCGGGCGGCGATGGAGCACCTGGCGGAGACGTTCGGCGAGGCCAGCCGGGTGCTGGATCTCGGCTGTGGTCCGGGGACGATCGCGATCCCGCTGGCCCGGCGGGTGAGGGCGGTGCTCGCGGTGGATCCGGCGCGGGAGATGCTCGCCGAAGGGAGGCGGCTGGCCGGGGGTGTCGCCAACATCACCTGGGTGCGGGGCGACTCGACCGTTCTGCGGGGGTTGCCGCCGTTCGAGCAGGTGGTGATGGGTCGGTCGTTCCACTGGATGGATCGTAGGTCCGTGCTGACGGAGCTGGACGAGCTGCTGCCGGCCGGCGGCGCGGTGGCGCTGGTCGGTCCGGCGAGGCGGCGGGGAGAGCCGTGGCAGCCGGATTCGCAACCGTGGCAGCCGGTCGAGAGGCGGGTGTGCGAGGAGTTCGGCCTCGACATCGGCACGGCCGCCAACTCGTTCCACGCGACCGGCGAGCACCACCACGAGGTGCTGGCCGCCTCGCCCTTCGGCAGGGTGGAATCCCGGGTGTTCAGCCGGCGGCTGGTCTGGGACGTGGATGGGCTGGTCGGGCTCCAGCTCTCCTACTCCTACAGCTCGCCCGCCAGGCTGGGCGGCCGTCTGCCCGTGTTCGTCGAGACGCTGCGACGGGCGTTGCTCGCCGACAATCCGGCAGGCCGGTGGGAGCAGGAGCTGGCGAGCGAGGTGCTGGTCGCCAGGCGGCCCTGAAGCGTATGCGAAATCTAGGGTTTCACCCGGCCGGCCCGGGACTCGAGGTATCGCTGCTCGGCGAGGCTGGCCGTGGACTTCGCGGCGCGCCGGTAGTGCTCGTACGCTCCGGCCGTGTCGCCGGTCTGCTCCAGCAGATGCGCCCGTACGGACAGCAGCCGGTGATGCCCGGCCATCCGCTCGTCGCCGTCCAACGTGGACAGCAGGGCCAGCCCGGCCGACGGGCCCTCGGTCTCGGCGAGCGCGATCGCGCGGTTGAGGGTGACCATCGGGTTGGGCGCGATCCGTTCGAGGATCAGGTAGAGGGCGTGCACCTGCGGCCAGTCGGTCTCCTCGGCCGTGGCCGCGTCGGCGTGCGTGGCGGCGATGGCGGCCTGCAACTGGTAGGGCCCCAGCGCCGGGCCGGCCAGCGACGCCTTGACCAGCTCGATGCCCTCGTCGATCAGCCCCCGGTCCCACTTCGTACGGTCCTGCTCGTCCAGCGGTATCAGGTCGCCGGCCGCCGTCGTACGTGCCTGCCGGCGAGCGTCGGTCAGCAGCATCAGCGCGAGCAGCCCGGTCACCTCGCCGTCCTCGGGCAGTTGCGCGTGCACCATCCTGGCCAGCCGGATCGCCTCGTGCGCGAGGTCGGAGCGGTGCAACTCGCTGCCAGAGGAGGCGGTGTAGCCCTCGTTGAAGATCAGGTAGAGCACGTGCAGGACGACCTGCAGCCGTTCCTCGCGCTCCGGGCCCTCCGGCAGGCCGAACGAGCTGCCGGCGGCCTTGATGCGCTGCTTGGCCCGGCTGATCCTGGCCGCCATCGTGGCCTCCGGCACCAGGAACGCGCGGGCGATCTCAGCAGTGGTCAGGCCGCCGACCGCCCGCAGCGTCAGGGCGGTCTGGGAGGCCGCGGTCAGGGTCGGATGGCAGCACAGGAACAGCAGGACGAGCGTGTCGTCGGTGTCCGGCACGTCCTCGGGCTTCACCTCGGTGGCCGTGGCCGACTCGCGCTCGCGGCGCGCATGGTCACTGCGCATCTGGTCGATGAGCCGCCGGGAGGCGACGGTCACCAGCCAGCCGCGCGGGTTGTCCGGCAGCCCCTCGGCCGGCCACTGCACGGTGGCGGCGAGGACGGCCTCCTGCACGGCGTCCTCGCACTCCTCGAACTGGCCGTGCCGGCGTACCAACGCGCCGAGGACCTGCGGCGTGAGCTCACGCAGCAGGTCCTCGATGGCTGATGTCGTCATGCCTCCAATTGTCCGTCAGCGAACATCACCTGCCGCACCTCCACCCCCAGACCCTGGATCGCGGTGTCCGGGATCTGTGTCGCCAGCTCGATCGCCCGCTCCTTGTTCTCGCAGTCGATCAGGTAGAAGCCGCCCAGGTACTCCTTCGCCTCCAGGAAAGGGCCGTCGGTCACCACCGGCTGGCCGTTGCGCACGGACACCACAGCCGCCTGTGACGGGTCGACCAGCGCCTGCGTGGTGATCAGCTCGCCGGATTCCTTCAGCGCCTCGATGAACCTGCCGTGGCCATCACCGATCGCCGCCTTCTCCTCGTCGGTCAGCGCGTCCAGCACGGCCGGATTGATGTGCAGGCTGATCAGGAACTTCATCGTGTCCTCCTTGTGGTTCGCGAGCCCCGGCCGGGGCCTTCGACCGGTTGGTCGGAGCCGCCGCCGCCGTCTTGACATCCCCCGGCAGAACATTCGCATGAGTTTTTCGCCGCCCCACCGTGGCGGCGGTCGCGCGAGGTCTCCCCCGTGTCGATGTCAAGAAACTCTCGACCGCTCCGACCAACCGGCGAAACGTCGAGAGAACAGGGAGTTCCGGATATGAGAGTCAACCGGGCATGGCTGGGACTGGCCGTCCTCATGCTGCCGACATTGCTCGTCGCGATGGACATGACGGCGTTGCTCCTCGCGCTTCCCCAGCTGAGCGCCGACCTGGGTGCCACCAACGTCGAGCAGCTGTGGATCAGTGACAGCTACGGGTTCATGGTGGCCGGCATGGTCATCACGATGGGGACGCTCGGCGACCGGATCGGCCGCCGGCGGCTGCTGATGATCGGCGCGGCGGCGTTCGCGGTGCTGTCGGTCGTGGCCGCCTTCGCGGTCAGCCCGCTGATGCTGATCGTCGCACGGGCGCTCCTGGGCATCGCCGGCGCGACCCTGGCGCCGTCCACGCTTGCCTTGATCACCAACATGTTCCGCGACGAACGGCAGCGCGGGCAGGCCATCGCGATCTGGGCGACCTGCCAGTTCACCGGCGGCGCGCTCGGACCCGTGCTCGCCGGGTTCCTGCTCCAGCACTTCTGGTGGGGATCGGTATTCCTGGTCGCCGTGCCGGCGATGGCGCTGCTGCTCCTCACCGGGCCGGTCCTGCTGCCGGAGTTCCGCAGCGACCAGGCCGGCCGGCTGGACCCGGCCAGCGTCGGGCTGTCTCTCGTGGCGGTGCTTCTGATGGTCTACGGCCTCAAGCAGCTGACCGTCGAGAGCGTGCCGGTCGTCCCGGCGGTGGCCCTCGTCGTCGGCGCGGTCGTCGGATCGCTCTTCGTACGCCGGCAGCTGCGGCTGGAGACGCCGCTGCTGGACCTGCGGCTGCTCCGCAACCGGCCGCTCACGGCCGTGATCGTTGCGCTGGTCTTCGCTGGCATCGCCATGGCCGGCACGGGCCTGCTGGTGACCCAGTACCTGCAGAGCGTGCTGGGGTTCTCGCCGGTCGCGTCGGCGGTGCTGTTCGCGCCCATGGGCCTGGGCGTGGCGGTCGGCACCATGGCCGCGCCGGCGCTGGCCCGGCGGGTGAAGCAGACGACCGCGATCGCCAGCGGGCTGGTGGGATCTGCGCTGGGCAGCCTGCTGCTGGTCGCCGTCGACGGTCCGAGCGCCCTGCCGCTGGTGATGATCGGCATCACCGTACTGGCGCTGGGCACCGGCCCGCTGTTCGCGCTGGGCACCGGCCTGGTCATCGGGTCCGTTCCGCCGGAGCGCGCCGGCTCGGCGGCGTCGATGTCGGAGACCGGCAACTACTTCGGCGGCTCGCTCGGCTTCGCGCTGCTCGGCGTGGTGGCGGCGGTGGTCTACCGCAGCCGGATGAACGGCACGTCCGACTCGCTGGCCGGCGCGGTCGCCGCGGGCCGGCACCTTCCCACCGATCAAGGTGCGGAACTGCTGCACGCGGCGCGGGAGGCCTTCACGGCCGGCCTGCACGTCACGGGCGGTGTCGCCGCGGTCATCTTCGCCGGGATGGCCGTACTGGTCCTGGCCATGCGCCCGGCAACCCGGGCCGCCTCGGCCCCGCTCCCCGAGGGCGCTCGCTCATGAGCCCGTGGTCGCCGCTGTCAGCCGCGCCGACGCTAGGCGGGCACCAGGGCCTTCGATCGGTCGGTGGCCATGTGGATGGCGAAGGCGCCGAGGATCGTGCCGGTGACGTAGCGCTGGACGCGGAGCCAGAGGGGGCGGCTGCCCAGGAAGGCGGCCAGGGCCCCGGCCGAGATGGCGATCAGGCCGTTGACCGTGGTGGCGACCACGATCTGGACCGAGCCGAGCGCCAGGCTCTGCAGCAGTACGTGGCCCATCGAAGGGTCGATGAACTGCGGGAGCAGCGACAGGTACAGAATGGCGATCTTGGGGTTGAGCAGGCAGGTCAGCAGACCCATGCCGAACAGCTTGCGCGGGGGTTCGGGGGTGAGCGTGCGCGGCTGGAAGGCCGAGGTGCCGCCCGGCTTGACGGCGTTCCAGGCCAGCCAGAGCAGGTACCCGGCGCCGGCGAGCTTGAGTGCCGTGTAGGCGGCCGGTACGTACGCGAAGACCGCCGTCAGCCCCAGGCACGTCGCGGTCAGGTAGAGCGTGAAACCGAGGAAGACCCCGGTGAGGGAGATCAGGCCGGCCCGGCGGCCCTGGGAGATCGATCGTGAGATCAGATAGACCATGTTCGGCCCGGGCGTGAGAACCATGCCCAGCGACACCAGCGCGATTCCGATCAAGCCAGCCGTCATATCGGCAGATTAGCGGACATATCCGGTCGCGCGCATCCCAGTATGTCGCGCTGCGTATTTGACCCGTTGCTGGGGAGTAGGGAGGCATGCAGTTCGACGACGACGCGCAACTCGATCCGTCGCAGGTCGAGGACGTACGGGCCTCCGGTCCGCAGCCGGGCGGGGGCGGGATGCCGGGCGGGTGCATGCTGCCCATCGGCGGCCGAGGAGGCTGCGGCGGCTGCCTGCTGCTCATCCTGGCGGCGGCCGGGCTGTTCCTGTTCGGGGTCATCCCCTCGCCGTTCAGCGGCCAGGGAGGCGGGCCGCAGGGCGGCGGGCGGCAGCCGAGCGCCCCGGCCATACCCGCCCAGACCGGCAACCTGGCGGCGCGGTGCCGGACCGGCGCCGATGCCGAGCAGTCCGAGGACTGCCGCGTCGTCGGCACGGTCAACAGCATCCAGACGTACTGGCGGCAGGCGTTCCAGGAGCGCGGGCGCACGTACAAACCCGCCAGGACCGTGCTGTTCTCCAACGCGGTCAACACCGGCTGCGGCACGGCCGACGCCGCCGTGGGGCCGTTCTACTGCCCCGTCGATCGCAAGGTCTATCTCGACCTGTCGTTCTTCAACACGCTCCAGCGCGACTTCGGCGCCGAGGGCGGTCCGTTCGCGCAGGCGTACGTGGTCGCCCACGAGTACGGCCACCACGTCCAGAACCTGCTCGGCACCATGAACAGGGTCGGCCCCGACAGCAGGCCCGGCGCAGGCAGCCCGTCGGTGCGGCTGGAACTGCAGGCCGACTGCTACGCGGGCGTCTGGGCGCACAACGCGGTCAAGACCGGCTTCTTCCGGGAGCCGTTCTCCCAGACGGACATCGACCAGGCGCTCAGCGCGGCCGCGGCGGTCGGCGACGACAGCATCCAGCGCCGCACGCAGGGCCGGGTGACCCCCGACGCCTTCACCCACGGCACGTCGCGGCAGCGGGAGAGCTGGTTCAGCGTCGGGTACGACAGCGGGGACCCCAAGCGGTGCGACACGTTCTCCGGAGGTATTTGATACGGCTCTGTGGGGAAGCTGTCATGCGGGCGGCACCCCCAGAAGGGACGTCAGCATGGACTTCAGGGACGACGTCGAGCTCGACTCCTCGCAGGTGGAGGATGCCGGCGGCGGTTATTCGGGCGGTGGCGGCGGCGGCTTCCCCGGCGGCATGATCATCGGCGGTGGCGGCATCGTCGGCCTGATCGTGCTCGTGCTGGTCGTCGTGCTGAACAACGTGGGCGGTGGCGGCGGCGCCGAGCCCGCCCAGCGGCGGTCCCCGTCCAACCTGTCCGGGCAGTGCCGGACGGGCAAGGACGCCGACCAGTCGGAGCGGTGCCGGGTGGTGGGCGTGGTCAACAGCATCCAGGACTACTGGAAGCAGGAAATTTCGGGATATCGGGCGGCGAAGACCATCCTCTACTCCGGTCGCTTACGTACGAGCTGCGGCACGGCCAGCTCGGCGGTCGGCCCCTTCTACTGCCCCGGCGACCAGCGCGTCTACCTCGACCTGAGCTTCTTCGACCAGCTCCACACCCAGTTCGGCGCCAAGGGCGGCCCGTTCGCGCAGGCGTACGTGATCGCCCACGAGTACGGCCACCACGTGCAGGACCTGCTCGGCGCGCTCGACACGGGCGGCTCCTCCGTCTCCACCGAACTCCAGGCGGACTGCTACGCCGGCGTCTGGGCGCACAACGCGGTCAAGACGGGCTTCTACGAGAAGCCGTTCACCCGGACGGATATCTCCGAGGCCCTGGACGCCGCCGCGGCGGTCGGCGACGACAGAATCCAGCAACGCACCCAAGGCAGAATCGATCCTGAATCGTTCACGCACGGCAGCTCGAAGCAACGCGTCAACGCCTTCCAACGCGGCTACGAAAAGGGCACAGCCGACTCCTGCGAACCGGGCGACCTGCGCTGACGCTCCCGGACAACGCAAGGAATCGGATTCTCTCCTAAAATCGGGGGGGTGATCTTCAAGCTTGTCGGCGACGGACGCCCTTATCCCGACCACGGTCTCTCTAACCGAGAGTGGGCGCAGATCCCTCCACGGCAGGTCCGGCTCGACTCGTTGATCACCACGAAGGCCGTACTGGACCTGCATTCGCTGCTCGCCGCCGACTCCACCTTCTACGGCGACCTTTTCCCGCACGTGGTGCAGTGGCAGGGCGAGCTCTATCTGGAGGACGGTCTGCACCGCGCGTTGCGCGCGGCCCTGCACCAAAGATCGATCCTGCACGCCAGGGTCCTCGAGCTGCCCAACTGAGAAAGGAAAAAGGGAGCCGCGGGATTCGCGGCTCCCTTTTCGCATGCGCTCCATGAATGATGTTGGAAAGACTCGGGAGCGCCCCGCCGCATGACGAAGGGCCCCCGACCCGTAGGTCGGAGGCCCTTCTCGTGGCGGTGGTGGTGGGATTTGAACCCACGGATGAGTTGCCCCATCACACGCTTTCGAGGCGTGCGCCCTCGGCCACTAGGCGACACCACCGCGCATGAGCTTACCGGATCCGGCGAGTAGCGAAGAACCGCTTTAGTACCGACGAGCACTCGTCCGCCAACACTCCCATGACGACCTCGGGCCGATGGTTGAGCCGGCGGTCGCGTACGACGTCCCAGAGCGAGCCCACGGCCCCGCCCTTCTCGTCCACCGCGCCGTACACGATCCGGTCGACTCGGGCCAGTACAGCGGCGCCCGCGCACATCGTGCAGGGCTCCAGGGTCACGACGAGCGTGCAGCCGGTCAGCCGCCACTGCCCGCGCCGCACGGCGGCCTCCCGGAGCGCGAGAACCTCGGCGTGGGCCGTCGGGTCGGCGGAGGACTCGCGGTCGTTGCCCGCCGCGGACAGGACCTCGCCGAGCGGGTCGAGCACCACCGCGCCCACGGGGATCTCTCCCCTGGACCCCGCCGTGACGGCCTCCGCCAGCGCCAGGCGCATGGCCTCCTCGTACGTCACAGCGAGAGCCGGGTCACCGCAGCCGGTCGAGCTCGTCGGCGAAGGCCAGCCGCTCGGCGATCACCGACAGGATGTCGGCCGGCAGCATGCCCTCCTCCATGCTCAGCTCCAGCAGCTCCTCGGAGCTGAGCCCGAGGTCGCTCAGCAGCTCGTAGTCGCCGGCCGGGCGCACGCCGAGGCCGTTGGCCTCCTTGTCGGGCGCCACGCCGGCGAACTCGGCGAACAGCTCGCCGAGCGGGTCGGACAGGATCGCGTGCGCGTCCGACAGGAACACGCGCGGCTCCTCCTCGCCCCGGTAGCGGGCGATCGCGAACCACTCGTCCTCGACCTCGACGCAGAGCAGGGCCAGCTCGTCGCCGGAGAGGCTCAGCGTCTCCGTGACCGCGTCACCGAGGTCGTCGACGATCTCGGCCGCGCTCAGATCGATCTCGGCGCCGCTCCAGCCGTCCGAAGTCCTGACGAAAGCCGCAGAGAAGGTGTTGGACGCCATGTCCGAGCTCCAGGGGGTCAGCCGAAGACCGATTCGATGGCACGCTCGAACGGCTCGGAGAAGCCGAGCCGCGCGGCGATGCTGGACAGCACATCTTCGGGCAGCAAGTCGATGTCGCCGGAGAGGATGCCCAGCTCCATCTCGTCCAACCCGAGATCGGCGAAGATCGACAGATCTCCGGCGGGGAGCACGGTCTCCTCGTCCTGGAGGATCTCGTCGAGCTCCTCCTCGTCCGGCACCGGCACGTCGAGGTACTCGAGAACCTGGCGGGCCAGCGGGAAGTCCCAGGAGGCCGCGATGTCGGACAGGAACACGTCCACCCGCTCGCCCAGGACCCGCAAGGCTACGAAGAACTCGTCACCCACGGCGACCAGGCCGATCGTCCCGCTCTCGCTCGGCTGCTGACGCAGGGCATGGATCAACCCCTGCAGGTCGGACGTGAGCACGACCGGCAGGAGCTCGGCATCCCAGCACCCGTCCTCGCGATAGACCACGATGGCGAAGTCCAGAGCGTCATCTTCGTCTGCCATCGCCATCCCCACCCGACTTCTGACACGACAGGTATTACCAGCACCCAATCGTTCCAGACCCGCGCACGAGGCGTGTGCCTCTCGGACTAAATTGTGATCAAAACCCATGGCCTGAGGGACCGTCGGGGGTGGGCGCGGTCAGGGGAGCACCGCAGGTGGCGGGGGGTCCCCATGCACGTTCGCCAGCGGATAGCCTTGCCGCTTATGGAAACCCTCGTCGTCGACCATCCGCTCGTGGCCCACAAGCTCACCACGCTGCGCGATGTCCGCACCGACTCGCCGACCTTCCGCAGGCTCGCGGACGAGCTGGTGACGCTGCTCGCGTACGAGGCCACCCGCGACGTGCGGATCAACGACGTCACGGTCGAGACGCCCGTGGCCCCCGCCCACGGCGTGCGACTGGCCAAGCCGTACCCCCTGGTGGTGCCCATCCTGCGCGCCGGGCTCGGCATGCTCGACGGCATGACCAGGCTGCTGCCCACGGCCGAGGTCGGGTTCCTCGGCATGATCAGGAACGAGTCCACCCTCCAGGCCGAGACGTACGCCACGCGGCTGCCCGACGACCTGTCCGGGCGCCAGTGCTACGTCGTCGACCCGATGCTGGCCACCGGCGGCACGCTGGCGGCGGCCGTGCAGTTCCTGTTCGACAGGGGCGCGGTCGACGTCACGGCCATCTGCCTGCTGGCCGCCCCCGAGGGCCTGGCGTACATGGACAAGGTGTTCGCCAACTCGGGCAAGCCCATCCGCGTGGTGACCGCCGCGCTCGACGAGCGGCTCAACGAGAACGGCTACATCGTGCCCGGCCTCGGCGACGCGGGCGACCGCCTCTACGGCGTGGTCTGACGCCACGACGGCTGAAAAGCACCTTTCCCGTCACACGCAGTCATCTCTTCGTTACATACTGTTGTTTCGTGGGTACGAAGAGGCAGGAAGGCAACTTCCGCATGCGCGTGGGGGAGCACGATGAGCGATCACAGCGAGGCGGAGCCGGCTCCGTACGCGGAGGTGGAAACTGTGCTGTGCGACGAGTTCGCCGGCATCCACTCCGCGACCACCGTAACGCGCTGCGTTGAAGCTGCGCACTACGGCGCGCTGGAGGTCACCGGTTACGCCCATCCAAGCCTTGTAGAGCGCATCGCACGCAAGCACCTTCACGTCCTGGCCCTGGTGGCCAGCGAACGCGGCTGACAAGATCAAAACTATCCCGCGAAGGCATCTTTACCCGGGCATCCGGGTGGGTAATGTATAGGGCGGGTGGAGTGGGTAAGGGCACGGAGGCGACGGTGCAGGTCAAAAAAGTCCTCACATACGGTGGTATCGCATTTGTCGCGTACTACCTGTTCGCGCGACCATCTGACGCCGCGGACGCGGTGAGAGGAGCGTTCGACACGGTGTTCAACGCGGCCGACTCGCTGGCTCAATTTGTGAACAGCCTGTCATGAGACTTGTGACCCACGGGGACTCCGCCCCGTCGTCGGTCAACCGATACCTTCTCCCCCAAGAACAACAGTTCATCATGGTCCGGCGGCACCCTGCGATCTTGCTACGGCCGGTTGCCGAGGTGCTCGCCGGCCTGATCGTCGCGGGCTTGCTCAGCAAGTTCTTCGGAGGCAGCGATCAGGGTGGCACGGCGCTCGTCGTCGTGTGGTGGTTGTGGCTCCTGCTTCTGGTGCGTTTCGTGTGGAAAGTCGCGGAGTGGTCGGTCGATTACTTTGTGGTGACTTCGAAGCGCATGCTGCTGACAACGGGCTTGATCACCCGTAAGGTCGCGATGATGCCTTTGGGCAAGGTCACCGACATGAGCTTCCAAAGAAGTCTGCTTGGGCGCATGCTCGGTTACGGTGAGTTCATCCTCGAGTCAGCAGGTCAGGACCAGGCACTCTCGACGGTGGAGTACATTCCGTACCCCGAGACGCTGTACCTCGAGGTCTGCGGGATGCTTTTTCCCAGCAAGGACGAGAGCGACGATTAATCTCCTCGCGGGGAATTCTTCACTCGGGGATACCCGATTCGGCTACTTCATGCAATCATTGCGTGTTGTTGACCCTTCCCCGCCTTGAGAGATGAGATGCCGAGTCAGGGAACCATCGGTGACCGCGTCCGCGGACTGCGGCTGAACAGGCGGATGTCCCAGGCCCAACTGGCCGGACCCGACCTGTCTGACAGTTATGTCTCGCTCATTGAGTCGGGCAAGCGCACGCCGACTCCTGTCGTGGCCCGGCTGCTGGCCGAGCGGCTGGGGTGCACGACCGAGTTCCTCCTTCACGGGATCGAACCTCGGCAGCGCATCGACACGGAGCTCGGCCTGCGTCACGCCGAGCTCGAGCTGCAGCATGGCGACCCGTCCGTCGCCGCCGACCGCTTCACGGAGATCGTGAAGGCGGCCGACGAGGAAAACGCCATGCTGACCGCGCACGCCCGGTTCGGCAGGGCGCGCGCGCTCGAGGCCCAGGGTCGCCTCGGCCAGGCGGTGGAGGCGTTCGAGCGCCTGCGCAGGGAGGCCGCGGCTCACCCCGAGCGGCTGGCCGACCTCCCGCTCACGATCGCACTGAGCCGCTGCTACCAGCGGGCGGGCGACCGCCTGCGGGCCCGCGACCTGGCCACCGCCGCCCTCCAGCAGGCCGAGCGGCTGTCCATCACGCAGGGCGAGATCGCCGTCGACCTGGCAGCCGCTCTGGTCGAGGCGCGCAGCGAGCGCGAGAGCGAGTCCCGCGAGCTGGGATACGTCCAGCGGGTGCTGGCTCTGACCGGCGTTCCTCAAGTTGTGGACCGTTCCGGAGAGATCCAGGCGCTGTGGCACGCGAGCGCCGCCGCCGCTGCCGGCGAGGACTCGGCGCTGGCCGTGCGCCTCGCCGACGACGCCATCATGGCCGGCCGCCAGGCCCGGCTGTCGCTGCAGCTGGCCAGGACCGCCATGCACTGGTCCAGGCTGACCACGGTGCCGGCCGACGAGGCCGAGCGCCTCATCTCGGCCGCCGCCGAGGCGTTCGCCACGTTCCCCGGCACGGCGCGCGAGCACGGCGAGAGCCTCATCGTGCACGCGCGGGTCGTGCTGCGGACCGGCGCCTCGGCGCGGGCGAGCGAGCTGGCGAACACGGCTCTGAGCCTGTCGCACGACCGCGCCGGCACCACGCCCGCCGAGGCCCACCTCGTGCTGGCCACCGTCGCGTTCGACGAGGGGGGCGACGCCTCCGCGCACCTGCGCGACGCTCACCAGGCGCTCGACACGCTCGACCGGCCGGTGTTCGGCTCGGATCGGCAGGCCGCGCGCTGCTGGCGTGAGCTGGGCGACCTCTACGGCAGGGCCGGGTCCAGAACACAACAGACCGCCGCATATCGTAAGGCCCTCGAAGCCGCTGGAGTCCGTTCGGCCATGGCGGGGGTGACCGTCGACGCCACAGTTTCGCGCTGATCCTCCGGGAGCTCCAGATTTGGCGTTTTGAGTCTGGAATAATTAGGGTCTACCAGTCATTGACTCATAGGATGATTGGTTTCCCCGGAGGAGGCGGACTGTGAGTCTGCGTACGGCGCAGCGGGCTTCGCTCGTCGACCAGGTGATCGATCAGCTCAAGGAGCAGATCACCTCAGGGTCGTGGCCGATGAACGGCAAGATCCCGACCGAGACGGTGCTCGCCGAGCAGCTCGGGGTGGGTCGCAACACCGTTCGGGAGGCCGTACGCGCGCTCACGCACGCCGGGCTGCTCGAGTGCCGTCAGGGGGACGGCACTTACGTCCGCGCGACCAGCGAGCTGTCCGGCGCGATGCTGCGGCGGCTCAAGCAGGCCGAGCAGCTCGAGATCCTCGAGGTACGTCGTGCGCTTGAGGTCGAGTCCGCGCGCCTGGCCGCCACCCGGCGCACGGACGACGACATCAAGCGCATCGAGGCGGCCCTGGCCGAGCGCGACCGGGCCTGGGAGCTGGACGACCCCGACTACTTCGTCGAGGCCGACCTGGCCTTCCACATGGCCGTGGCGCACGCGACGCACAACCTGGTGCTGATCGACCTGTACGAGGACTTCTCGGCGGCTCTGCGCGCCAGCATCACGGCCGCGGGGACCTCGCTCGACAAGAGCTACATCCCGCACGACGCCATCGCCCGCGCCATCGCGGCCGGGGACGCTGCGGCGGCCGAGCGGGCGGGTCACGCCTGCATGGAACACATCCTCATCGCCCTCACCGAGTCCTGACCCCTCCCCCGGGGTGTGACAAAGGAGACAGCCGGCTCTGGAATGGCGCCCGATCGCTTCGGTGCTTTAGCGGAAGAGTGAAGCGAAAGGAAGAACGCCATGACCATCCTTGTCGCCTACGACGGCTCGGCCGACGCGCGGACCGCGATCGAGTTCGCGGCCAAGCATCTCGCCGCCGAGCCCACCGTCGTCGTCACAGTGTGGGAGCCGCTGCTCGTGCAGCTCAAGAAGTATCCGCTGGCCGCGGGCGCCCTCGACCAGAGCACCGAGGACGAGTCGCACGCGCAGGCGGAACAGCATGCCCGGGAGGGAGCCGAGCTGGCCATCGCGGCCGGGCTCTCGGATGTCACCTATCGGGCGGTGGCTGACAACGAGTCGATCTGGAAGACGATTGTCGATGTGGCGGATGAGGTGGATGCCTCGGTGATCGTCACGGGGTCGCGGGGGTTGGCGGGGGTGCGGTCGGTGTTGCTGGGCAGTGTGTCCAACCACGTGCTCCATCACGCGCACCGGCCGACGCTCATCGTCCCGCCGGCCAAGCCCGCCCGCTGAGAGAGCTCAGGACCTCAGTCGAAGCGCGCCACCGCACTTCGGCTGGGGTCCTTTTGCGTGAGGAGGACGGCCTCGGGGTCCCTCCAGGGGCCGGGCCCGACCGTGACGACGGCGAGGGGCAGCCCCGGGGTGGGGCGTCAGGAGGCCGTGGGGAGGGGCGTTTCCGTGAAGGTGGCGCAGCCGGGTGAGGGGGCGCAGGCCTGGGGTGGGGGGCAGAGGCGGGTGTCGATGCGGCGCGCGCCAGGCCCCTCGTCGCCGAGCCGGTCGTGGGGGTTGGCCACCGGGCACCGGTCGAGCGACAGGCAGCCGCACCCGATGCAGTCCGTGAGATCGTCGCGCAGCCGCTGAAGCTGCTCGATCCGGTCGTCCAGCTCCCCGCGCCAGGCGGCCGACAGCCGGGCCCAGTCGTCCCGGTTGGGCGTGCGCTCGTCCGGCAGCTCGGCCAGGGCGTCCTTGATGGTCTTCAGGGGGATGCCGATGCGCTGGGCCAGCCTGATGAACGCGACCCTGCGCAGGCTGTCGCGGGTGTACCGGCGCTGGTTGCCGGCCGTACGGCGACTCTTGATCAGGCCCTTGGTCTCGTAGAAGTGCAGGGCGGACACGGCGACCCCGCTGCGTTCGGCGAGCTCGCCGACGGTGAGCTCCTTGGTGTTCCAGGCGACCTTCGTCATACCTGGAGATTACTTGAGGGTTCGCTCGAACAGGGTCTCGAGGACCACGATCGTCTGCGTCCCCGTGACTCCGTCCACCCCGAACACCCGGCGCAGCACGTCCTGCAGCTCCACTGTCCCGGCCGTACGGACCTTGAGCAGCACCGACGCGGGACCCGCGATGACGTGCGCCTCCTCGACCTCCGGGATCGCCGCCAGACGGTCGGCGCTGTCGCCCATCCACGTGCTGCCGTCCACCAGCACGTACGCCGTCACCGCGCGCCCGAGCGCCGCCTGGTCCACCTCGATCGTCGTACGCCTGATCACCCCGCGCTCGCGGAGCTTGCGCACCCGCTCGTGCGCGGCCCCGCTGGACAGCCCCACCGCCTTGCCCAGCACCGCGTACGACCGCGTCGCGTCCTCCTGCAGCAGGCCGATCAGCATTCTGTCGATATCATCCACAACCGAATGCTATCCGGTGATATGCCAGCAGTGCCGAACAGCATATTGTGGACGGCATGACGGACACGATCCCCACTGAGTTCGAGGTGCTCGACGAGCGGTTCGCCGTGGTAGGCGGAGACGACTATGTCGAACGCCTCCACACCGGCACCCGCTGGGCGGAGGGCCCTGTTTACTTCCCGGCCGGCCGGTTCCTGGTCTGGAGCGACATCCCCAACGAGCGGATGCTGCGCTGGGACGAGATGACGGGCGCGGTCGGCCTGTTCCGCCAGCCGTCCGGTTACACCAACGGCAACACCCTCGACCGCGAGGGCCGGCTGATCTCCTGCGAACACGGCAACCGCCGCGTCACCCGCACCGAGCATGACGGCTCGATCACGGTCGTCGCCGACCGCTGGGAGGGCAGGCGGCTCAACAGCCCCAACGACGTCGTGGTCCGCTCCGACGGGTCGATCTGGTTCACCGACCCGCCGTACGGGATCCTCAGCAACTACGAGGGCTACGCCGCCGAGCAGGAGATCGACGGCTGTCACGTCTACCGCGCCGACCCGGTGACGGGCGAGGTCCGCGTCGTGGCCGACGACTTCGCCCGCCCCAACGGCCTGGCGTTCTCGCTCGACGAGAGCCGGCTCTACGTCGCCGACACGCGAATGAAGCACCTGCGCGTGTTCGAGGTGCGCGAGGACGGCACGCTGGCCGGTGGCAAGGTCTTCGCCGAGGGGACGGAGCAGGACATCTTCGACGGCCTGCGGCTCGACGACACGGGCCGCGTCTGGGCCGCGGCAGGCAGGGCGCTGCTCTGCTACGACCCGGACGGCACGCTGATCGGTCGGCTGAAGCTGCCGGAGCCCACGGCCAACCTGGTGTTCGGCGGGCTCAAGCGCAACCGGATGTTCATCACGGCCTCGTCCTCGCTCTACTCCCTGATGACCAACGTCACCGGCGCGCGCCCGGTCTGGGCCGGGCGCTAGCCTCACTCCCACCTGAACAGCCGCACGGCCAGCCCGCTGAAGATCAGCAGCGCGGCGCCCACCACCACGAGGTGCGCGGTCTGCGGCGCGTGGCCCGCCCAGGTGTCCCTGAGCGCCTGGGCGAACGGGCCCGCGACGGAGTAGTCGCTGACCGTCCGCAGTGCGTCCGGCATGAGGTCGCGCGGCACCCACATGCCCCCAAGGAACATCAGCGGGAACATCACCGCGGACCCGATCCCCGGCGCGACCTTCGCGTTGGGCGCCAGCGCGGCGATCACCAGCCCGATGGCCTGCAACGCGGCGCTGCCGAGCAGGAAGACCAGGATGAATCCCACCCACTGCCGCGGCGCCGCCGACCCGAACACCAGCGAGCCCGTCACGATCAGCAGGGCCGTGGTGACCGCTCCGACCACCAGGTTGATCAGGAGCTGCACCCCCAGCAGCCGTGCCGGGTGCACGGGCGTGGTGGACATCCGCCTGAGCACCCCTTGCTCGCGGTACCCGGTCAGCACCGCGGGCACCACGCTGCAGGCCAGGGTCAGCAGCGAGAGCAGCGTCATCAGGCTCGGCATCTGCGTGTCCACTGCCCGCTCCCCCGACGCCCCGGGCTGGGTCATGTCCGGGATGCTGAGGCCCAGCACCAGCAGGAGCGCGACCGGCAGCCCGACCGTGAAGAGCAGGAACGGCCATTCGCGCAGGTGCAGCTTGGTCTCCACGAGGAGCAGCTTCATGACAGCTTCCTTCCGGTGAGTGCGAGGAACGCGTCGTCGAGCGTGGTCTGCTCGATCCGCAGGTCTCCTGGGACGACCCCGTGCTGGGCCAGGGCGAGCGTGACGGCCGGCGCGAGGTTGCCCGTACCGCTCACCACGAGTTGTTCGCCGCTCCTCGTGACCTCGCGTACCTCCGGCAGGGCCCGGAGCAAGGCGTCGTCGACCGGAGCCGACGGCCGGAACCTCAGCCGCTGCTCCCCGCCCACCTGCGCGATGAGCCCGGCAGGCGTGTCCGTGGCCGCCACCTTGCCCGCGTCGATGAGCGCGAGCCGGTCGCAGAGGCGCTCGGCCTCCTCCATGAAGTGGGTGACCAGCACGATCGTCACGCCGGAGTCGCGTACCTGCTCGACCAGCTCCCAGGTGTCCCTGCGGGCCTGCGGGTCGAGCCCGGTGGTCAGCTCGTCCAGCACCGCCACGCGCGGCCTGCCGACCAGCGCCAGCGCGACCGAGAGCCGCTGGCGCTGCCCGCCGGAGAGTTTCTTGAACGCCGTGTCGCGCTTGCCGCCGAGGCCGACCCGTTCGAGCAGCTCGGACCAGTCGGCGGGGTCCGGGTAGAAGGAGGCGTACAGGTCCATGGCCTCCCACACCTTGATCTTCTCGGGCAGCGCCGCGCTCTGCAGCTGCATGCCCAGCACATGCCGCAGCTCGCCCCTGTTGAGCTGCGGGTCCAGCCCGGCCACCCGTACGGTGCCGCCGTCGGGCACGCGCAGGCCGGCCACGCACTCGACCGTGGTGGTCTTGCCCGCGCCGTTCGGGCCGAGGATGCCGAAGATCTCACCCTCCGCCACCTCGAACGACACGTCGTCGACCGCCAGGTGGTCCGGGTACTGCTTGCGCAAGTTCCTGACTTCGATGACCTTCATGCAGACGACGCTAGGAACACGGCCTTCGCCGGGGAATCCGGCTGGATGTCGGGCAAGGGTGTACCTAGGTGCAATGGTCCGGTCGCGCCCGTTGGACCAGACTGGAGGCATGCTGCTCCGAAGGTTCGGTCAGGCCGCGGCGCTGGTCGCGCTCCTCCTCGTCGAGGTGCCGGCGATCGTGCTCAGCCTCACCATGCTGGTGCTGTCGTTCGGGGTGGGCATGGTGTTCCTGTATTCGCCCCAGGTCCAGCTGGTCAGGAGGCTGGCCGAGCTCAACCGGCGGCTGATGCGGAGCTGGACCGACGTCCACATCGAGTCCCCGTACCTGCCCAAGCCCCCGCCGCCGGAGCCGCAGGCGGACGGCCTCTACCGCTCCGACCGGACCCTCTACAAGACGCCGCGGATCCCCGCGTGGAACAACCGGTGGAAGTGGCTGATCTCCGACCCGGCGACCTGGCGCGACATGATCTGGCTGGCGCTCGAACCGGTGGTGAAGGCGGCGCTGCTGCCGGTGTTCGTCACGCTCCCCGAGCGTGGCATGCGGATCTACGCCCTCTGGAGCGACCTGATACTCCGCGCGACCGTCGCCAGCCGCCTGGCGAGCCAGGTGAGCCACCTCAAGCGGACGCGTAACCTGGCCGCCGACTCGCAGGCGGCCGAGATGCGCCGGATCGAGCGGGACCTGCACGACGGCACGCAGGCCCGGCTGGTGGCGATCGGCATGACGCTGGGCGCGGTCGAGCAGCTCGTCGACGACGATCCCGCGGCGGCCAAGGCGCTGCTGTCGAAGGCCCGGGACGCCTCCTCCGAGACGCTGACCGAGCTGCGCCGGGTCATCCGCGGCATCCACCCTCCGGTGCTGGCCGAGCGCGGGCTGGCCGACGCCGTACGCGCGCTGGCCATGGACAGCCCCTTGCAGGTCACGGTGGACGTCGACCTGCCGCACCGGCCGGAGGCGCCGGTGGAGGCGGCGGTGTACTTCGCGGTCAGCGAGCTGCTCTCCAACGCCGCCCGGCACGGCGACGCTCAGGCGGCGACGGTGGACCTCAGCACCGACGGCCCCAACCTGCGCGTCACGGTCACCGACGACGGCCTGGGCGGCGCCGACCCGGCCAAGGGCAGCGGCCTGTCCGGGATCGAGCGGCGGCTGGCCGCCTTCGACGGGCTGCTCGCCCTGAACAGCCCGCCTGGCGGCCCCACCACCGTGGCGATGGAGCTGCCCCGGGTGCTGCCCGAGCACTGGGCGGGCAGCCTGCCCCGGCTGCCGCGCTGGAAGGCGGCCGTCGTCGTGTTCCTCTGGGCCACGGCCTGGTGCCCGACCTTCCCTCAGGGCATCGTGGCCGGCGTCATGAAGACGATCGGCGTCGAGGAGAAGAGCTGGTTCCTCGCCCTGTACCTGCCCGGGCCCTGGCAGTGGCCGGTCATCCTCGGCATGATCACCCTGGGCCTGTGCATGCACATCCTGGCCATCTGGATACCCTCCAACCACAACCGCGACCTCTGGCTCGCGCGTGCCACGCCGATCAAACCCTGGTGCTGATGAAGAACCGCGTACTCGTCGCCGAGGACCTCTACCTGCTCAGAGACGGGCTGGTGCACCTGCTCCAGGCCCACGGCTTCTCGGTCGTGGCGGCCGTGGAGAGCGGGCCCGAGCTGCTGCGGGGCCTGCTGGAGCTGCGGCCCGACGTCTCGATCGTGGACGTGCGGCTGCCGCCCACGTTCACGGACGAGGGGCTGCAGGCGGCGCTCGCGGCCAGGAAGCAGGTGCCCGGGCTGCCCGTCCTCGTGCTGTCCCAGCACGTCGAGCAGCTCTACGCGCGCGAGCTGCTGGCCGACGGCTCGGGCGCGATCGGCTATCTGCTCAAGGACCGGGTCTTCAACGCCGAGCAGTTCATCGACGCCGTACGCAGGGTCGCCGAGGGCGGCACGGCCATGGACCCCGAGGTCATCGCCAAGCTGCTGGCCAGCAACGCCAGGCACGAACCGCTGGCCGCGCTCACGCCGCGCGAGCGGGAGGTGCTGGAGGCCATGGCGGAAGGGCGCTCCAACACGGCCATCTGCCAGCGGCTCTATCTGAGCGAGAGCGCCGTGGCCAAGCACACGGCCTCCATTTTCGCCAAGCTGGGGCTCGCGCCGTCGGACGACGACAACCGCCGCGTACTGGCCGTACTCGCCTATCTCAACAGCCGCTAGGAACCCTCCACCTGGGGTTGGCCATCCGGAGACTGCCCCGACTTGTCGGTCGCACCGGCTATTTTCATAAGGGCATGGCGACGAAGGGGTGGTAGCAGGTGAAAATCCGGGTTAACCGCGATGTTCTGGCAGATGCGGTGGCGTGGGCTGCCCGAGTCCTGCCCTCCCGCCCCGTGGTGCCCGTCCTGTCCGGGCTGCTGCTGGAGGCGGGCGACGAGCTGGTCCTGTCCGCGTTCGACTACGACGTCTCGGCCAGGGCCTCGGTCGACGCCGACGTGGCCGAGACGGGCAGCGTGCTGATCCCCGGTCGGCTGCTGGCCGAGATCAGCAGGAGCCTGCCAGCCGACGACGTGGAGATCGTCACCGAGGGCGCCGAGGCGGTGCTGACCTGCGGGAGCGCGGAGTTCGGGCTGATCACGATGCCGGTCGAGGACTTCCCGACCATGCCCACGATGCCGCCGAGCATCGGCGCCGTCGGCGGCGGCGTGTTCGCCTCGGCGGTCGGCCAGGTCGCACCCGCCGCCAGCCGCGACGACACGCTGCCCATGCTCACCGGCATCAGGGTCGACATCGAGGGCGAGTCCGTGGCCATGGCGGCCACCGACCGCTACCGCATCGCCGCCCGCGACTTCGCCTGGCGCCCGGCCGGCCCCGATCTCGCGGTCTCGGCCATGGTCCCGGCGAAGGTGCTGGTCGAGGTGGCCAAGTCGCTGCGCGGTGGCGAGGTGTCGATCGCGATGGGCGACGGGGTGGCGGGGTTCGAGAGCGTCGGGCGGAGCACGACTGTGCGGCTGCTCGACGAGCAGTTCATCGACTATCGCGCCCGGCTGACCTCCGACTGGTCGATCAGGGCCGACGTGGCGGTGGCGCCGTTCGTCAACGCCATCAAGCGGGTCGCCCTGGTGGCCGAGCGCAACACCGCGATCCGGCTGTCGTTCAGCCAGGGGCAGGTGCTCATCCAGGCGGGCGGCGGCGACATCGGGCGCGGCGCTGAGGTGGTCGACTGCGAGCTGCGCGGCGACGACATCCAGATCGCCTTCCAGTCGCAGTTCCTGCTCGACGGGCTGACCGGGATCGAGAGCGAGCTGGCCCGCATCAACATGGAGTCGCCGACCAGGCCCGCCCTGATCCAGGACGTGCCCGGCGACGCCGAGCCCGCCTTCCGCTACCTCGTCATGTCACTCCGCCAGGGCTGAGCCGCCGGTCTGGCGCTCGGCGACCAGCTTGAACACCCTCTTGAACTCCGTGTACGCCTCCTCGCCCACGGCCTCGGCGTGCTCCGCCTCCATGGCGGCGAGGATGGCGTCCGACTTGACCATGTGATCGCGCCCCTTCTCGGTGGGCACGATCAGCTTGGCCCGCCGGTCGGCCGGGTCCGGCTGGCGCTCCACGTAGCCCAGCTCGACCAGCTCGTCCACCAGCGTGCCGATCACCTGCTTGTGCTGGCCCGACTGCGCGGCCAGGTCCGTGGCCCTGCTGCCCTCGTCATCCAGGTACGCGAGCACCGCCCCGTGCCGGGGCCTGAGCCCGGGATGCCCCTGCCTGCCCAGCGTCTCGAACAGCTGCCGCTGCAGGCTGAAAAGAGTCCTGCTGGACAGGATGCCGAGATCGGGCTCTTCCTGCTTGCGCCGGCTCCTGCGCACGGTCACGTCCTCCATTTAGTCATTAATCTTGATTGTCACTAAATATTACTATATCGTCGACGGCATGAGCATCTTGATCACGGGTGCCAACGGCACCGTTTCCAGCGCTGTCCTCCGCTCCCTGTCCGGCACCCTGTCCGGCATAGGGGACGTGCGGGTCCTCGTGCGTGACGCGGCCAAGGCGCCGTCGGGGGTGGAGGTCACGGTCGGCGATCTGGACGACCCCGCCACGCTCGACCGGGCCTTCCACGGCGTGGACACGTTGTGGCTGCTGACCGCCATGGGCCCGCAGGCGCCGCACGCGAGCATGAACGCCGTCTGGGCCGCCCGGCAAGCCGGGGTGAGCCACGTCGTCCGCATGTCGGCCATCGGCGCGGCCCACGACGCGCCGACCCGCAACGGCCGCCTGCACGCCCTGTCGGACGTCGAGCTCGCGGCCTCTGGCCTCGACTGGACCGTCATCCGCCCGGCCTTCTTCATGCAGAACCTTTTCGGCTCGGTCAACGGCGACACCTTGTACGGCGGGCTCGGCGAGGGGCGGCTCGGCATGATCGACGTACGCGACATCGGCGACTTCGCCGCCACGGTCCTGCGCGCTCCCGCACAGCACAAGGGCAGCACCTACACTCTCACGGGCCCGGCCGCCGTCTCACTGCGGGACGTGGCCGCCGTGCTGGACGAGGTGTACGGCACTCCGATCGCCTATCAGTCGATGGCGCCGGACGACGTCCAACGGTCGATGGTGGACGCCGGGCTGTCCCCGTGGATCGCGGCGGTCACCAGGGAGTACCTGACGGCGTACTCGGCGGGGTGGGGTGACTACACGACGCCGGACTTCGAGAAGGTGATGGGCCGCCCGGCCCGGTCGTTCGCCGACTTCGCCCGCGCCCACGCCGCCGAGCTCCGCCCCTGACCGTCACTCCGGGAGCAGGGCCGGGCCTCCGTGGTCGCGCAGCCGGCGCAGGAACGTCAGGTTGTAGGGTCCGGGGAACTTGATTTGTTACCAGGGTGTTCGACCGGTGAGAAGATCGAGGGTGCTCCGAATAGCGAAAGCCGTACTCGCAAGATTGCCGGAACCGCTGCACGCACTTGCGCTGAAGCATCGTGAACTGCTGAAGTTCGCGGTGGTGGGTGGAACAACGTTCTTAGTGGACAACGCGGTGTTCTACGGGCTGAAGCTGACCATTTTGGAACCGAAGCCGGTAACCGCGAAGATCATCGCGGTGCTCGTGGCGACGATCGTGTCCTACGTGTTGAACCGCGAATGGTCGTTCCGGACCAGGGGCGGCCGCGAGCGCCGTCACGAGGCGGCGCTGTTCTTCCTGGTCAGTGGCGTCGGTCTGGTGCTCAGCTCCGCGCCGCTATGGATCTCCCGGTACGTGTTCCACCTGGAGACCCCGGAGGTGAGCCTGGTGACCCAGGAGATCGCCGACTTCATGAGCGCGCAGATCATCGGCACGCTGATCGCCATGGTCTTCCGCTTCTGGGCGCTCCGAAAGTGGGTCTTCCCCGACGAGAAGGGCCAGTCCGGCAGCGTACGACTGGCTCCCGCTCCCGATTCCACGGACGAGGCGGCTTGACGGCAGCGAATCCAGAAGCCGTTTCGGCGATTGGACTGCTTCATGCCGCTGCTGCGCCCGTCAGTGCTGCGCCATGTCCACGAACCGGCTGTAGTGGCCCTGGAACGCCACCGTCACCGTCGCCGTGGGGCCGTTACGGTGCTTGGCCACGATCAGGTCCGCCTCACCCGCCCGCGGCGACTCCCGCTCGTAAGCATCCTCCCGATGCAGCAGGATGACCATGTCGGCGTCCTGCTCGATGGACCCGGACTCACGCAGGTCGCTCACCGCGGGGCGCTTGTCCGTGCGCTGCTCCGGGCCACGGTTGAGCTGGGAGATCGCGATGACCGGCACCTCCAGCTCCTTGGCCAGCAGCTTGATCGCACGGGAGATCTCCGAGACCTCGTTCTGCCGGCTCTCGGTCTTCTTCGGCGAGCTCATCAGCTGGAGGTAGTCGATGACCACGAACCGCAGGTCGTTACGCTGCTTGAGCCGCCGGCACTTGGCCCGGATCTCCATCATCGACATGTTGGGCGAGTCGTCGATGAACAGCGGCGCCTCCGCCACCTCGCTCATCCGCCGGGCCAGGCGCGTCCAGTCGTCGTCGCCCATCATGCCCGAGCGCATGGCATGGAGGGCGACCCGGGCCTCGGCGGACAGCAGACGCATGGTGATCTCGTTGCGCGACATCTCCAGCGAGAAGATGACCGTGGTCATCCCATGCTTGATAGCCGCAGAACGGGCGAAATCCAGACCTAGCGTACTTTTACCGATGGCAGGCCGGGCGGCCACAACGATCATCTGGCCCGGGTGGAGGCCGTTGGTGAGCTGGTCGAGGTCCTGGAAGCCGGTCGGCACGCCGACCATCTGGCCGCCGCGGCTGCCGATGGCCTCCAGCTCGTCGAGGGCGCCGGGCATGATGTCGGCCAGGGGCGCGTAGTCCTCCGAGGTGCGGCGTTCGGTGACCTTGTAGATCTCCGCCTGGGCGCGGTCGACGAGGTCGTCGACCTCTTCGTTCTGCCCGCCGTAGCCGAAGGAGACGATGCGGGTGCCGGCCTCGATGAGGCGGCGCAGGATGGCCTGCTCCCTGACGATCTTGGCGTAGTAGCCCGCGTTGGCCGCGGTGGGGACGACGGCCGTGAGGGTGTGGAGGTAGGCGGCCCCGCCCACCCGGGCCATCTCGCCGCGCTTCTGCAGCTCGTCGAAGACGGTGACCGCGTCGGCGGGCTCGCCCCTTCCGTAGAGGTCGGTGATGACCTCGTAGACCATCTGATGGGCGGGCCGGTAGAAGTCGTCGGACCGCAGGATCTCGACGACGTCGGCGATGGCGTCCTTGGACAGCAGCATGCCGCCCAGGACGGACTGCTCCGCCTCGATGTTGTTCGGGGGGGTGCGCTCGAAACCAGGGCCTGCGCCCGTCTCGTCGTCAATACTCACCGCGCCCCCTCGAACACTTGCAGGCGGTCGCACCACCCCCACTTGTAGCCGACCGGTCTGACAGTTTCTCGGAGTCGCGAGCCGACGGCAACGCGACCTGTGGACAACCCTGTGGCCAAGCTGTGCACTACCGTGCCCAAGGTGTGAAAGGCCTGTGGACAGTTGCTGTGGATAACTCTCTCGGATATCCACCGAATGGCCTCTGACCTGGGCGAACGGTATCCACCGGCTGTGGAGAAAAGAAAGTTTCGCCGACACGCCGTGTAATGGCCATAATGGACAAATGCTCATTACCCCCAGGGATCGGGAGATACTCCGCTTAGCCGTACCGGCGTTCGGCGCGCTGGTGGCCGAGCCGCTCTTCCTCCTCGCCGACTACGCCATCGTGGGTCACGGGCTGGGCACCACGGCGGTGGGGGCGCTGGGGGTGGCGGGCACGGTTCTCGCGACCCTGGTGAACCTGTGCGTCTTCCTCGCGTACGGCACCACGGCCTCCGTGGCGCGTCAGACGGGCGCCGGGAACCACGCGCGGGCCATGCGCAGCGGTGTGGACGGGATCTGGCTGGCCCTGGCCATCGGCGCGCTCCTGATCGCCGTGTGCTGGCCGCTGGCCCCCGCCATCGTGGAGCTGTTCGGGGCGGGCGAGGGGCAGGGCGCGCAGGCCGTGACGTACCTGCGGATCAGCCTGCTCGGCGCGCCCGGCATGCTGGTCGTGCTGGCCGGGACGGGGGTGCTGCGCGGCCTGCAGGACACCGTCACGCCGCTGGCCGTCGCCATCGGCTCGTTCGTGCTGAACGCGGTCCTGAACGCCTGGTTCGTGCTGGGGCTGGGGTGGGGCATCGCCGGGTCGGCCTGGGGCACGGTGATCGCGCAGACGCTGGGCGCGGCCGTCTACCTCGCCGTCGTGGCGCGGGGCGCGCGGCGGCTGGGGACGCCGCTCACGCCCGGTCTTGCGGGGGTCAAGGAGGCGGGCACGGCCGGGTTCGCGCTGCTCGTCCGTACCCTCTGCCTGCGGGTGGTGCTGCTCGCGGCCACCGTGATCGCCACCAGGATGGGCGAGGCGGAGCTGGCCGCGTACGCCATCGCCACCCAGGTGTGGACGCTGCTGGCGTTCGCGCTGGACGCCATCGCCATCGCCGGGCAGGCCATCACGGGACGCTCGCTCGGCGCCGGAGACGTCGTGTCCACCAGGGCCGCGACCAGGCGGATGGTGCAGTGGGGCGGCTGGTCGGGCGTGCTGCTCGGCCTGCTGGTCGTGGCCGCCAGGCCGCTGCTGCCCGGGCTGTTCGACACGGACCCGCAGGTCACCGACCTGCTGCTGGCGCTGATGTGGCCGGTGGCGGCGTTCCAGCCGGTGTGCGGGGTCGTGTTCGTGCTCGACGGCGTGCTGATCGGCGCGGGCGACCAGCGCTACCTGGCGTGGGCGGGGGTGTGGACGACGCTGGCGTACCTCCCCGCCGCCCTCCTCGCCTCCGGCTTCGGGGTCGTCGCCCTCTGGTGCGCGCTCGGGGTGTGGATGCTCGCCCGCCTGGTCAGCCTCGTACGCCGGGCCGCCGGCACCGCCTGGCTGGTGACCGGAGCGTAGGCGCTCTTACTTTGGGCACAGGCCCCGCTACCTGCAGTGATCTGCGGAAACACTGTGACCGTCCTGTGCTTGCTGTTGTCCGAGTGGTGAGACATTGTGGGCGCGTTCCCTGAGCGGGGTGTTCCTTGTCCACGATTCTGCGGCGACTGCCACCCACCGAGGCGACCGGACTACGCACGGGCGCCCGCCACAGCCTGGCCGAGCTGTACCGCCCGGCCGACCTGGTGGTGCTCGGACTCGGTGTGATCATCGGCGCCGGCATCTTCTCCATCGCCGGGCGGCAGGCGGCCACCACGGCGGGTCCCGGCGTCATCCTGTCCTTCATGATCGCGGGCATCGCCTGCCTGCTCGCCTGCCTGTGCTACGCCGAGCTGTCGTCCACGATGCCGACCTCGGGCAGCGCCTACACCTTCACATACGTCATCTTCGGCGAGGTCTGGGCGTGGATCATCGGCTGGGCGCTGATCCTGGAGCTGCAGTTCGCCGCCGCCGTCGTGGCCAGGGCGTGGGCCGCGATCACGGTCGGGGCGATCGCCAACTTCGGGGTACGCGTGCCGCACCAGGAACTCGTCGGCGACGTCCTCGTGTTCGTGATCCTGGTGCTGCTCACCGGCGTGGTGGCGCTCGGCGCGCGGATCGGGCTGCGGGCCCTGTGGATCATGGTGGCGGCGAAGCTGCTGGCCATCGGGGCGGTCATCGTCGTGGGCCTGCCCCACATCGACGTGCGGAACTTCGGCGAGTTCCACGTGCCGTCCAAGATCCTGCAGAAGCCGCCCACGACCGTGCTGGAGATCCTGTTCGGCCAGAGCCACGCGTTCGGCTGGTTCGGGATCTTCGCGGCGGCCTCGGCCATCGCGTTCGCGTACATCGGGTTCGACATCGTGGCCACCTCCGCCGAGGAGACCGTGAACGCTCCGGCCGCCGTGCCCAAGGGCATGATCCGCAGCCTGATCATCGCCACCGTCCTCTACATCGCGGTGGCCCTGGTCATGGTGGGCATGGTCCCGTACACGAAGATCTCCGAGGACGCGCCGCTGACCGGGGCGTTCCGGGCGGTCGGCGTGGACTGGATGGTGCACGTCATCGACGTGGGCGCGGTGCTCGGTCTGACGACGGTGATCCTGGTGCTGATCGTGGGGCAGACGCGGGTGCTGTTCTCGATGGCCCGCGACGGGCTGATCCCCCGCGGCCTGGCCACGGTCAGCCGGAAATATCACACTCCGACCCGGGTGACGCTGGTGATCGGGGTCGTGGCGATCGTGCTGGCCGAGTTCGTGCCGGTGCTCACGATGCAGGAGCTCGTGGTGATCGGGACGCTGTTCGCGTTCGCGTTCGTGGCGGCCGGGGTGATCGTGATGCGGCGGCGCATGCCGTACCTGGAGCGGGGGTTCAGGGTGCCGCTCTCGCCGCTGCTGCCGGGGCTGTCGCTGGTGGCCACGCTCTGGCTGATGGTGAACCTGCAGCTGCTCACCTGGGCGTGGTTCGCCCTGTGGATGGCCTTCGGCCTGCTGGTCTACCTCGTGTACGGCCGCCGCCACAGCCTGCTGGCCCGCCCGCACACCCCGATCGAGCCGGCCCGCGGCCGCCACCGCCGCTAGAGCCGGCCCGCCACCGCACCCCCGATCGGGTCAGTATGCGGACACCGCCGCCGCTAGAGTCGGCCCGACTCCAGGACGCTGCGCAGGAACTCCCTGGTGCGGGGGTTCTCCGGCTCGGTGAAGATCTGCTCGGCGGGGCCCTTCTCCAGGAGCACGCCACCGTCGAGGAAGCACACCGTGTCCGAAATATCGCGACAAAAGCTCATTTCGTGAGTCGTGAGGATCATCGTCATGCCCGACTCCTTGAGCTCCTTGATGACCCCCAGCACCTCCAGCACCAGCTCGGGGTCGAGCGCCGAGGTGACCTCGTCCAGCAGCATCAGCCTGGGCTGCGTGGCCAGCGCCCTGATGATGGCCACCCGCTGCTGCTGCCCGCCCGAGAGCTGGTCGGGGTAGGCCCGCGCCTTGTCCGCCAGCCCGAACCTGGCCAGCAGGCCGTGCGCCTGCTCCTCGGCCTCCCCCTTGGCCACCTTGTGCACCTGGCGCGGCGCGAGCGTGACGTTGTCCAGCACGGTCATGTGCGGGAACAGGTTGAACGCCTGGAACACGATGCCGAGCCTCTTGCGCACGTCGTCCACGTTCACGCGCGGGTCGGTGATGTCCTCGCCGTCGAGGAGGATCACGCCGTCGTCCACGGTCTCCAGCAGGTTGACGCAGCGCAGGAGCGTGGACTTGCCCGAGCCGGAGGCCCCGATGAGGCTCACCACCTCATGCGGGCGCACCTCGAGGTCGATGCCGCGCAGCACGCTGTGGTCGCGGAAGTTCTTCCACACCCCGTCAATAGTGAGAAGGCTCATGCGCCACGCCTCCTGCGCGTGCGGGCCGCCAGGTGGTCGGTGAACCTCGCCAAGGGGATGGTCAGCAGGATGAACAGCAGCGCCGCCGCCAGGTAGGCCGTGTAGTTGAACGTGCTGGCCGCGTGGATCTGCGCCTGCCTGAGCGCCTCCAGCGGCCCGATGGTCGCCACGAGCGCGGTGTCCTTCTGCAGCGAGACGAAGTCGTTCAGGAGCGGCGGCACGACCCTGCGGGTGGCCTGCGGCAGCACCACGAACCGCATGGTCTTGAAGTGGCTCAGCCCCAGCGAGCGGGCCGCCGCGACCTGGCTCGGGTGGATGGAGTCGATGCCCGAGCGGAACACCTCGGCCACGTATGCGCCGTACGAGAGCGTCAACGCGATGATGCCCAGTGTCACCAGGTCGGTCGGAATGCCCTGCAGCCGGAGCGCGGGCAGCCCGAACCCGGTCAGGTAGATCACCAGGATCGTCGGCACACCGCGGAAGACGTCGGTGTAGAGCGTGGCCAGCGCCCGGATCGGGAAGAACGCGGGCTTCCTGATCCCCCTGGCCAGCGCCACCAGCATCCCGACGACCAGGATCAGCGGCTCGGCGATCAGGAAGATCTTGATGTTGAGCAGGAAGCCCTTCAGCACGTCGGGCAGCGCCTTGACGAGCTCGTCGGGGTTGAAGAACTTGTCCTGCACCGTGGGCCAGCCGGGTGAGTTCGTGACGATCCAGGCGACCAGCACGATGAAGACGATCGTCGAAACCGTCGCGAGCGACGCCGAGCGGCGGGCGTGCGACCGGCGCACCCGCTCCCGCTCGACCTGCCGCTCCGACTTGACCCACGCGCCCGCCGCACCCGTCCCGGACCCGCCGAACTCGCCCGCGGCCTGACCGACTCGGCCGAACTCGCCCGCCGCCGGCTTGCCAGGTCCACCGGGCTCGCCCACCGCCGCCTTGCCGGGTTCGCCGGATTTGCCCGCCGCGCCCTTGCCGGGTTCGTCGAACTCGCTCATCGCAGCTCTGGCGCGCCCGCCGCCGAGCCGAGCCACGCCTGCTCGATCTTGGCCAGCTCGCCCTTAGACTTCAGCGCCTCAACGGCCTTGTCGACGCACGGCTTGAGCGCGCTGCCCTTCTCCATGACCAGCCCGAACTCCTCGGGCGTGCCACCCGTCGAGCTGAACTGCCCCACGATCTTGGACTTCTCGACCTGCGCGGCCGTCACGTAGAACGCCGTCGGCAGGTCCACGACCAGCGCGTCCACCTGCTTGTTCTTCAGCGCGTTGACGGCGTCGATCTGCTCGTTGTAGACGTTGGGGTCGTCGGCGGGCTTGATGACGTTCTTCACCGCGTCGAGCGAGGTCGTGCCCACCTGTACGCCGATCTTCGCGCTCTGCAGCTCGGCCAGGCTCTTCGCCCCGGCGAACTTGCTCCCGTCGATCGCCACGATGGCCTGCTTGACGGTGTAGTAGCCCTTGCTGAAGTCGACCGCCTTGGCCCGGTCGGGCGTGATGGACACCTGGTTGACGTCGAAGTCGAACTGCTTGACGCCAGGGGCGAACGCCGAGTCGAACTTGATCGTGCTCCACTGCACCTCGGTGCGGTCGAAGCCGAGCTCCCCCGCCACTGCGAAGGCCACCGCGCTCTCGAAGCCCTGCCCGTTGCTCGGGTCGTCGTCCTTGAACCAGGGCTCGAAGGCGGGCTTGTCGGTGCCGATGGTCAGCTTGCCCGCGTTGACCAGCTTGAGCTGGTCCTTGGTGCACGCGGTGGACGTTGACGCGATCGGGCTCGCCGAGCTCGACGTGTTGTCGACCGGCGCGCAGCCGACGAGCGCCACGGCCAGCGCGAGCAGCATAAGGGGACGGGCCATGGCAGCCTCCAGGGGGAACATGCGAAAGAACGAACGCATTCTACGCTGACCGAATAGGAAATTACGCCCGGCGGTGCCCCTGACCACGGAGTTGGCCAAGATGGGCTCGCGTAACGGCGGCCCGCCGGTGAAGGGTCAGCGGGCGTTTCCTGGAAGGCGCTGAGCCGGAGTACGGCGGGTGGCCTGACCGTGCGCAGCCGTACAGGATGGGGTTTTTCAGCCGGTGGCCAGCGGGCGTTTCCGGGAAGGCGCTCACGAGGGCAGGAAACGTGAAAGCCCCCTCCGGGCGGAGGGGGCTTTCGCAGCAGGACTCAGCCCGCGACGACCTCGACGTCCACAGAGGCCGAAACCTCGGGGTGGAGCTTGATGGTGACGCGGTGCGAGCCGACGCTCTTGATCGGGTTGACGATCTCGATGCGGCGGCGGTCGACGATCGGGCCACCGGCGGCCTTGACGGCGTCGGCGATGTCGCCCGTCGTGATCGAGCCGAACAGGCGGCCGGACTCGCCGGCGCGCGTGGTCAGGCGGACGCGCAGCGCGCCGATCTGACCGGCGACCTCCTTGGCGGTGCCGAGGTCGCGGATCTCGCGAGCGTCGCGAGCCTTCCTGATCGTCTCGATCTGCTTCTCGGCGCCCCGCGTCCAGCGCATGGCGTAGCCGCGCGGGATGAGGTAGTTACGGCCGTAGCCGTCCTTGACCTCGACGACGTCGCCAGGGGTGCCGAGGCCGGAGACCTCGTTGGTGAGGATGAGCTTCATATCGACAGGCCTCCTTAGCGCGCGGTGCTCGTGTAAGGCAGCAGGGCCACCTCACGCGCGTTCTTGATCGCGGTCGCCACGTCGCGCTGGTGCTGGGTGCAGTTGCCCGTCACCCGGCGCGCACGGATCTTGCCGCGGTCGGAGATGAACTTCCGCAGCAGCGCCGTGTCCTTGTAGTCGACGTAGGAGATCTTGTCGTGGCAGAACAGGCAAACCTTCTTCTTCGGCTTGCGCAGTGCCGGCTTAGCCATCGTGGTGCTCCTTTCAGAGCCCCGCCTTCACGGGCGGGAATGGACTCGGGCTTGTGGACAGGTTTTAGAAAGGCGGTTCGTCGCTGAAGTCGCCGCCGCCGCCTCCGAAGCCGCCGCCGCCCTGCTGGCCGCCGCCGCCTCCGAAGCCGCCACCACCGCCACCGCCGCCGCCGTAACCGCCGCCGCCCTGGGGCGGGGCGGGCGAGGCGGAGGCCCACGGGTCGTCGGCCGGGCCGCCGAAGCCGCCTCCGCCGCCGCCACCACCCTGGCGGGAGGTGCGGTTGACCTTGGCGGTCGCGTTACGCAGGGACGGGCCGACCTCGTCGACCTCGACCTCGTAAACGGTGCGCTTCTCGCCTTCCTTGGTCTCGTAGGACCGCTGCTTGAGCCGCCCCTGCACGATGACCCGCATCCCGCGCTGCAGGCTCTCGGCGGCGTTCTCCGCCGCCTGCCGCCACACGTTGCAGGTCAGGAAGAGGCTTTCGCCATCTTTCCACTCGTTGGTCTGACGATCCATGAACCGCGGAGTGGACGCGATGCGGAATCGAGCCACCGCTTGCCCCGTCGGGGTGAAGCGCAGCTCCGGGTCGTCGACGAGGTTGCCGACGATGGTGATTACGGTGTCGCCTGCTGCCATGGCTAGCGCTCGCCTTCCTGCACGCCTTCGCTTGGGTTACGGCTCAGAGTACGGGGCTTCCCCGACAAAAACCGGGGGTTAGTGCACGTCCGGACGCAGGACCTTGGTGCGCAGGATGCCCTCGTTGAGGTTCATCTGCCGGTCGAGCTCCTTGACCGTCGCGGGCTCCGCGGACAGGTCGATGACGGCGTAGATGCCTTCCGACTTCTTGTCGATGTCGTAGGCGAGACGGCGACGGCCCCAGACGTCGACCTTCTCCACGGTGCCGCCGTCGTTGCGGACCACGGAGAGGAACTGGTCGAGGGACGGCGCGACAGTGCGCTCATCGAGCGAAGGGTCCAGGATGACCATTACTTCGTAACGACGCATGCGGACTCCAACCTCCTCTGGACTCTTGCGGTCACGACACTCTGCCGTGACAGGAGGACGCTGACGTCTGTGCCCGGGCGCCCCTTTCGGCGCCCCGGGGCGATGGTTCGACCATCACAACGCAGCTTGCCCAGGTTACCAGCCGCGGGAAGGTGGGAAGGCCTTTAGGAAACCTAGGGGGTGGTGGCCGTGCCACATGTCCTTCAGCCCTCCGAGAGGGAGCGGTTCAGGCTCACACTCAACAGCGACGGACATGCGCATCCGGTGGAGAACGCCCTGGCGGTGGGAGCGCTCGTTTGCGGTCTCGTTGCCTTCGTCTCCACATTCTGGGTCTCCGCGCATCCGATCTCCTCGTGGGTCGGCACGCTGGGCTTCGGGGTCGGGTTGTATTCCCAGTACGTCTCGGCGACCACGCCGCAGCGTGCGCTCAACATCGTCGGCATCGTGGGATCGTTCGTGGGAGCCGCGCTGGGCATCGCCCACGGGGGCTTTCTCCCCCACTGAACGTCATCGAGGTGCTGCGGAACGGCCCCGGCGCGGGGCCGTTCCCGCATGCCGCTCACCCGCCGATGTGCAGATCTATACCGAGCAGGACCAGGAACCAGAGGAACACCGCGAGCAGCGCTTCCGCGAGGTCCCTGAGCAGTCCGGGGGTGATGTAGTGGTACACCCAGCCCACGTAGATCCCGATCACGATGTAAACGAATAAGATCAGCGCTCGCCAGCGCCAGTGTGCCATGTCGTTTCTCCTCGATTTGGGGGCGCATGGCGACTTCCCGAGCGCGCGTCCGGCAAACCGATCGGTCCCCCGGCTGCCGCCCTGCTCTGCGGCGTAAGCTCGGGAACTATGGTGCGCATCGGAGCTCATGTCGATCAGGACGATCCCGCCGCCCACGCCGAGGCGGTGGGGGCCGAGGTGGTGCAGTTCTTCCTCGGCGACCCGCAGGGGTACGACAAGCCGGTGCTGCCCGCCAAACCGGTCGAGGGCGTCGACATCTACATCCACGCCCCCTACCTGGTCAACGTCGCCACCACGAACAACCGCATCAGGATCCCCAGCCGCAAGCTGCTGGAGCAGCACCTCAAGGCCGCCGCCGGGCTCGGCGCCAAGGGCCTGATCGTGCACGGCGGCCACGTCAACAAGAGCGACGATCCACAGGCCGGCTTCGACAACTGGCGCAAGGTGTTCGAGCGCATGGAGTGCCCCATCCCCGTGCTGATCGAGAACACCGCGGGCGGCGGCAACGCGATGGCGCGCAAGCTGGAGCGCATCGCCCGGCTGTGGGAGGCGCTCGACGGGTTCGACGTGGGCTTCTGCCTCGACACCTGCCACGCCCACGCGGGCGGCGAGGAGCTGGTCGACCTGGTCGAGCGGGTCAAGGCCATCACCGGCCGGATCGACCTCGTCCACTGCAACGACTCGCGCGACGACTTCGACTCCGGCGCCGACCGCCACGCCAACCTGGGCAAGGGGAAAATCGACCCCGAGCTGATCCTGGCGGTCTGCCGCGCGGCCGACGCGCCGATCGTGGTGGAGACGCCCGCCGACGGCCAGGCGGACGACATCGCGTTCCTGCGCAAGAATCTCTAGGAAATACACACAGCCTGTGGATAACTTCCCTGGATTACCAAGACGAAGAAGTGGGTAGGGAATTATCCCGCCCACGCGCCGCTCAGGAAACGTTCCGCGTTGAGCAGCATGAGCGGCCCGAAGATCAGGGCGTACACGACCATCACCCACGGCCTCCTGGTCGCGACCTTCGCGACCAGGATCCACAGCGGGAACCACAGCAGCAGCGAGCGCGGGATCGACAGGTAGTACGCCGAGGTCATCAACGCCGCCGCCTGCAGCCCCGTGTAGACCAGCTCGCTCCACCGGCGCAGCGCGAGCAGCCAGATCAGCGCCGCCAACGCCACGACCGCCCCGGTGATCTCCATCCGGAACGCCACCGCGAAGTCGTCGGAGCCCATGGCCGAGCGCCAGGTCGTCTTCCACGCCTCCCACGGCCAGGCGAAGTCCCGCCCCCACCCGGCCTCCTGCGCGTGCTTCCACGCCAACCAGTCACCCGACCTGCGGTAGTGGTAGTACGAGTACGTCGCCAGCGGCACGAACGGCACGACCAGCCACCCCGCCTGCCGGATGCGCTGCCGGATCGGCTCACGCCGGGTGAAGAACTCCACGACGAGCGCGACCGCGAGAAACAGCCCCGTGATCCGCACGCACGAGGCGCCCGCGGCGAGGGACGCCGCTAAGGACCATTGCCCCTGCCTGGCGGCCAGCCAGGCCGGGATCGCGAAGGCCAGGAAGAGGGACTCGCTGTAACCCGCCGCCAGGAACACCGCCATCGGGTAGAGCAGCAGCGCCAGCACCGCCATCCAGCCGGAGGCGCCTTCCAGCTCGGCCAGCCGGGCCAGCGCCACCATGGCCACCGCCCCGGCGGCGAGCGAGATGAGCAGCCCGGCCGCCGCCCAGTCCGGCACGACGAGGTGGACCACCCGCAGCAGCATCGGAAAGCCGGGGAAGAACGCGGGCAGCCCGTCGTCCACAGGCTTGCCGGGCTCGCCGTCGTAGCCGTACTGGGCGATGGTGATGAACAGCCCGGCATCCCACTTGCGCCACTTGTCGGCGTACGCGCCGAGGGCCGTCCCCAGCAGCGTCATCACCAGCAGCCCCGCCCGCGAGCCGAACCAGAGCAGTAACGCGTCCCGGCCGGCCGAGCGGGTGATCATCGAACGGCTGGTGTCAGCGTGAACCGGTCACGAGCGTCGTCGAAGACGCCCCCACCCTGGTCGTCGACGTCGCCCTGGCGGACCACGTCCTTGTCGGGACGGAGGATGTCCCGCACCACGAACGCCATCATGATCCCGATCGTGATGACCCGCCCCCAGACGGCGGTGAAGTACGTGTCGTCACCGATGCCCAGGTCGTTCCTGCTGAAGGGCGCCTGCGCGACCAGGTAGAGCCAGATGGCGACGAAGTACCAGATCTCGGCGAGCTGCCACAACACCAGCGGCTTCCAGTTGGGCCTGGCCAGCACGGCGAAAGGCACGAGCCAGAGCACGAACTGCGGCGACCACACCTTGTTCGTCATCATGAACGCGGCCAGCGCCAGGAAGCAGATCTGCGCCAGCCTGGGCCGCCGCGGCGCGGCCAGCGCGAGCACGGCGATGCCCAGGCACAGGATGGCCAGGGACGCCATGCCCAGCTTGCTGACGTCGCCGTCCCCCAGGATGGGGATCCCCTTGTTCTGGAAGAACAGCCACGGCGAGCCCCAGTCGACCCCGCGTTCCTGGGAGAAGACGTAGAACCTGCGCCATCCCTCCCACGCGAAGATCATGAACGGCGCGTTGACCACGATCCACGCGCCGGCCGTGGAGCCCAGGGTGACCAGGAACGGCCGCCATCGCGCGGTGCGCAACGTGAGCAGGAACAGCGCCCCCAAGAACATCAGGGGATAGAACTTGGTCGCGATGGCCAGCCCCAGCAGCACCCCGGCCAGCACCTGCCGTTGCCGCGCCCAGGCCAGCAGCATGCCCATCGACAGCGCGCCGGCGACCAGGTCCCAGTTGATGTACGCGGCCAGCACGACGGCGGGCGAGATGGCGTACCAGAGCGCGTCCCACCGCCGCGTGGGCCCGGCCACCGCGGCCATCAGCAGGACGCCGACGACCAGGCAGATGCCGAGCAGGATGACCGTCAGGTCGTAGAACCTGACGGCCTGCGCGCCCACGTCGGCTCCGACCGCCCTGGCGAACCAGCTGATCACCTGCATGACCTCGCCCAGCACGACCGGGTACTCGACCTGCTTGTCGAACGGCACGGCGGCGAAGTAGGGATCCTGGGTCGACAGTGCCCTGTCGAAGTACAGGGGGTAGATGTCGGTGTAGCAGAAGTTCGTGTACGTCGTGACCTGGTCGTTCCAGCCGCCGGTGCGGCAGGGCAGGCGCACGACGTACGCGAGGGTCGCCCCCAGGGCCGCGAACAGCCCCAGGGGAAGGTACGGAACGGCACGCGCCACGAAGGGGACGCGCACCTCCGTGCTCGTCACCGGTCCTCAGGTCTGGACATCGGCGACCATCCCGAGGGTCTCGGTTCGGGCGCCCGGCCGCCACCGACCCCGTCGCCGTCGGCGGTCTGCGGGATGCCGCCGTCGCCGTTGTTTCCGTTGTTGCCGTGGTTGCCGTTGTTCCCGTTGTTGCCCGGGTCTTCGATGGTGACGTCGTCGTCGGGGGTGGCGTTGTCGTCACACGGGTTGACGAGGCAGTCCTGGTTGCCCTGGTCGTCGAAGGGGTTGTCCCCGGTGTCGAACGGGTTGTCGGGGGTCTTCGTCGGCTTGGGCTCGGGGCTCGGCACGATGTTCTCGGCCAACCCCACATCGGCCTTCTGGGGGAACTGCTCGACCGGCAGGTTCTCGTGAGCCGCCAGCATGAACTTCTGCCACGTGAGCGTGGGCGCGTCAGCACCCTCGAAGCCCAGACCCCGCTCGTACGGCAAGCTCCAGGGATTCTGGCCGTTGTACTTCGTGCTCTTCTTGTTGTTGGGCGTCACCGGGCAGGTGCGGTTCGCGTTGGGCGGGACGACCTTGCCCGTCTTCGTCTTGCACTCCTCGCGGTAGAACCCGACCGCGGCGGAGATCTGCGGCGTGTAGCCGACGAACCAGGCGCCGTTCTCGTCATTGTTCGTGCCGGTCTTGCCGGCGGCCGGCCGGTTGCCCAGCCCCTTGCCCCGCGCGGTGCCGCTCCGCAGCACCTCCTCCATGGCGACGGTGGCGTCGGCGGCGACACCCGGGTCGATGACCCGCTTGGAGGCCAGCTGCTCACCGTAGACGACCTGCTTGCCCAGCCTGACTTCCTGCACCACGTGGTACTTGGTGTACTTGCCCGCGTTGGCGAAGATGGAGTAGCCGGCGGCCTGCTCGATCGGCGTCACCAGGGCGCTGCCGATGGCGAACTGGTAGTGGTGCTTGTCGACGTCGTCTTCCATGCGCTGCTGGTTGAACCCGGCCGCCTCGACGAGGTTCTTCACGTCGTCGATCTTGCCGGGGAGCGCGTACGCCATCGACACGTACGCCGTGTTGACCGACTGGGCGGTGGCCTTGATCACGTCGACGGCCTGGCCGACGTTGTGGCTGTTCTTGAAGCCGCCCCGCGCCTGGCCCGGCAGCACCTTCGGCACCGTCACGTTGCCCGGCACGAAACTCTTCAGCGAGTAGCCGGCCTGCAGCCAGGCCGCCAGCACGTACGGCTTGAACGCGGACGCGGCCTGCTTCTTGGCGTCGAAGGGCTCGTTGAACGGGTCGGTGACGTAGTTGCTTCCGCCATTGAACGCCAGAACGCGGCCGTTCTTCGGGTCCACCGCGGCCAGACCCGCGTGGAACTCCTTGGTCATGCCGTCCGTCGTGCTCTTCACCGCGACATCGGCGGCCTTCATGAGCCTCTTGTCGAACGTGGAGATGATGTGGTAGCCGCCGCTCCTGACCGCGTCGGGGGTGAGGCCGCGCCGCTCCTTCAGCTCCTGGAGGACCTGCGTCACCATGTAGCCCCGGAGGCCGCCGAGCTCGTTGCTGTCGCTGTCCTTGCGGAGCTTGGGGAACTTCGCGGTCTCCGGCAGCTTGCCGTATTTGTCCGGCCACTGCTCGGCCATGTACTGGATGACGGTCTTCCAGCGGGCCTTGAGCTCGGGAGCATCGGGCTCCCAGTTGGGCTGCTGGATGCGCGCGGCGAGGTAGGCGCCCTGCTCGGGCGTCAGCTTGGCGGCGGTGGCGTCCTTGTCGAAGTACGCCTGCGCGGCGGCCTGGACGCCATAGGCCTTGCCGAAGTTGACGGTGTTCAGGTAGGTCTTCAGGATGTCGTCCTTGGACAACTCCTCGTCGAGCTTGACCGCGACGAAGATCTCCATGACCTTGCGCTTGATGGACACTTCCTGGCTGAGGCCGTCGTAGTAGTTACGGGCCATCTGCTGAGTGATCGTCGAGGCGCCCTGGAGCTGCTGTCCGGTCGCGGTCATGTACAGCGAGCGGAACATGCCGGAGATGGAGACGCCGGAGTCCTCGTAGAACGTCTTGTTCTCGATGGCCACCGCGGCGTCCCGGACGCTCGGGGACATCTTGGAGATGTCATCGAGGATCTCGCGCTTCGTACCGAGCTTGGCGATCTCGGTCTTGCCGTCCCGGTAGTAGATGGTGCTCTGCTGCGCGAGCGCGTCGGACTTGGCCTGGTCGGCGGTCGGCACCGGCGTGTTGGCGTACGCGACCATGACCATGCCGAAGAGGCCGGCCGCGAGCACCACGAACCCGGCCACGACGATCTTCCAGCTGGGCACGAACCTGCGCCAGCCGCCCTTGCCGTCGCCGCCGCCCTTCTTGGTCGGAGGCCCGGGCGGCCCGGGCGGCCCGCCGTCGCCCTTCCTGCGCGAGCGCCGCGGCGCGTCGCTGACGATCGTCTCCTGGTTGCTCATCCCCCGCGCCTCCTGCCGGGCGCGCGTGCGCGGCCCCGGCTGGTCACCGCGCGTAGCCGGCCCGTCGCCACGCATGGGAGGGCCGTCACCGCGCGTGGGCGGTCCGTCGCCACGCGTCGGAGGCCCGTCACCGCGCCTGGGAGGCTCGTCGTACGGCTGCGCGGCCATGGCGCCGGTCTGCTCGTAAGCGGCTTCCGGACGACGCTGCGGCTGCGCCGGACCACCCCAGCCCGACTCACCGGTTTGCGGAGGAGAACCCTGGGGCACAGAACGGGATGAGCTGGAACGACGGCGCCTTCCTGGGCGGGCCGTCCCCTCATTCATGCTGTTACTCACACGTCCTCGCATCGTCGTCGGAAACATAAACGGCGGTGGGCGTGAGGTATCTCGCCGCCCTCGGTCTTCACAGTTGGCTGACGAGGTCAGGCGGTCCGTTTCCGAGGACGTATGAAACCGTCAGGTGGTTCCAGGAACAACCTTGGCAGACCTCGACAACGTACACGCGGAACTCATCGTAATCATGAGCCATTGCGACGAGTTCCGATGTGACCTTTGCCTGTCCGGCATGCCTACCGAGCGCATCGCCGTAGACGTAGGTCACATTGGTGACGTTCTCCCTTTCGCATACCGGGCAGAGACGTTCGGTCGGCTCGCCCAGGTGGCGCGCCGCGCGAAGGAGGTAGGGCTGTGCGTCACACACGTCGCCCCGCGAGGTGCGCCCCATGCGCAGGGAGCGGACCACCGCCCGTTTCGCAAGGCCGTAATCCACCACCCTTCGCTGTGACCACATGAGCGCCAGACTACGGCGTTTTGCGGCTGCATCCCAACGACTTGGCAGATTCACAGATTGCCGCCATATAGCGACGCGACGTATCCTGGGGATGTATCGGCTCGATACATCGACGCGAGAGGGGGCGGGTTCCGATGGGCGGCGGACAGGGCAGGGTCTTGGAACTGGCCGTGCTCGGGTCGCTGCACGAGACGCCACTACACGGCTATGAGCTGCGCAAACGGCTCAACGCCCTGCTGGGGATGTTCCGTGCGTTCTCCTACGGATCGCTGTACCCCTGTCTGCGATCACTCCTGGCTCAGGGCCTCATCGTGGAGGAGCAACCCGCTCCCACCACGATCGTCGGCGGCAGATCGAAGATCGTTTACAAGCTGACGGCCGAGGGCAAGGAACGGCTACAGGACATGCTGACGCAGGCCGGCCCCTCCGCTTGGGAGGACGAGAGTTTCGGCGTGCACTTCGCGTTCTTCCGCCACACCGAGGCGGAAGTACGGCTGCGCATTCTCGAAGGCCGCCGTAGCCGGCTGGAGGAGCGGCTCGACGCGGTGCGCACGGCTCTGGCGCGCACCAGGGAGCGCCTCGACAGTTACACGCTCGAGCTGCAGCGGCATGGGCTCGAGTCGGTCGAGCGCGAGGTGCGCTGGCTCAACGAGCTGATCGCGACAGAGCGTCGGGCCTCATCGGAAGAGGGGCCCGCAAGAGATACCACGTCAACTGATGAGTAAGGGAGCGAATGCGATGGGTTCGGTTCGCGTGGCCATTGTCGGTGTCGGAAACTGCGCGTCATCGCTGGTCCAGGGCGTCCACTACTACAGGGACGCCGACCCGGACACTCGGGTCCCGGGCCTCATGCACGTGAAGTTCGGCGATTATCACGTCGGTGACGTCGAGTTCGTCGCCGCGTTCGACGTCGACGCCAAGAAGGTCGGCCGTGATCTGGCGGAGGCGATCGTCGCCAGCGAGAACAACACGATCAAGATCTGCGACGTGCCGCCCACGGGGGTGACCGTCCAGCGCGGCCATACCTTCGACGGTCTGGGTGAGTACTACCGGGAGATCATCGAGGAGTCCGACGAGGCGCCCGTCGATGTCGTCCAGGTGCTCCGTGACAACCAGGTCGACGTCCTGGTCTCCTACCTGCCGGTGGGCTCGGAGGACGCGGACCGCTTCTACGCCCAGTGCGCCATCGACGCCGGCGTGGCGTTCGTGAACGCGCTGCCGGTTTTCATCGCCTCCGACCCGGTGTGGGCGGAGAAGTTCACCAAGGCCGGGGTGCCGATCGTCGGCGACGACATCAAGTCGCAGGTAGGCGCCACCATCACGCACCGCGTGATGGCCAAGCTGTTCGAGGACCGCGGGGTGGAGCTGCTGCGCACGTACCAGCTCAACGTCGGCGGCAACATGGACTTCATGAACATGCTGGAGCGCAAGCGGCTCCAGTCCAAGAAGATCTCGAAGACGCAGGCGGTCACCTCGCAGATCCCGCACGAGATGGGCAAGGCCGACGTGCACATCGGGCCGTCGGACCACGTGCCGTGGCTGGACGACCGGAAGCTGGCGTTCGTGCGGCTCGAGGGCCGCTCGTTCGGCGACACGCCGCTCAACCTCGAGTACAAGCTGGAGGTCTGGGACTCGCCGAACTCGGCGGGGATCATCATCGACGCGGTACGGGCCGCCAAGATCGCCCTCGACCGCGGGATCGGGGGCCCGATCCTGTCGGCGTCCTCGTACTTCATGAAGTCGCCGCCGAAGCAGTTCTCGGACGACGAGGCCAGGGACTACGTCGAGAAGTTCATCCGGGGTGAGGTCGAGCGCTGACCTCCCGTCGGCGCCGCACCCGTCTCCACGGGTGCGGCGCCGTGCCGTCTACGGGCGGGCGGCCGGGGGCAGCTCGGCGGGCGAGGCGGGATGCCAGGTCAGCGGGTCGGCGCCGAGGTCGGCCAGCAGCGGCACCTGCTCCTGGCACCAGGGCGAGACGGCCAGCAGCCCGTTGCGCACCCCCTCCGCGAACTCCTTCCACGGCATCCACATCGTCTCCCCCACCTCGGCGGGGTTGGGGACGGCGGGCGAGGTCACGGTGACGCGGTAGACCGGGCAGAGCTCGTGCTCGACGATCCCGTTGGCCATCACGGCGCGGTAGGAGAAGGCCGGCAGCATGAGGTCGACGCGGTCCACCGTGAGCCCCAGCTCGTAGGAGAGCCGGCGCTCGACGGCCCGCTCCAGGGGCTCGCCCGGCAGCGGGTGGCCGCAGCAGCTGTTGGTCCAGATCCCCGGCCACGTGAGCTTGCTGTCCGCTCTCCTGGTCAGCAGCACCCGGCTCTCGTGATCGAAGACATAGCTGGAGAACGCCAGGTGAAGGGGTGTCTCGCGACCGTGCACCGCCAGCTTGGGCGCTGTCCCGAGTGCGTGGCCGTCGCGGTCGACCAGCACAACGTGTTCCTCAGTCGTCACGCTATGAAGCGTACGAGACACGGTGACCGTTCGGAACCCATGGCCCACCTGCCGCAGCACGACTCTCGCGCATCCTAGGCGATGGGGGGAGGGCTAGGCTGGCGGCGTGTCATTTGTGGCCGACCTACGCGTGGTCCTTCGAGGCGAAGATTTCCGGCGGTTGTTCGCCACCCGGCTGATCTCCCAGTTCTCCGACGGGATCTTCCAGTTCGGGGTGGCCGGGTTCGCCTTCTTCAGCCCCGAGACCAAGACGACGGCGCTCGCGGTGGCCGCCGGGCTGGCGGTGCTGCTGCTGCCGTACAGCGTGCTCGGGCCCTTCGTGGGCGTGTTCATCGACCGCTGGTCACGACGGCAGATCCTGGTGGTCGCGCCGATCGTGCGCGGCGCGCTGCTGCTGGTCGCGGCGGCGCTGGTCGCCGCCGACGTGCCGGACTCGGTCTTCTACGGGGCGGCGCTGGCCGTGCTGGGCGTCAACAGGTTCTTCCTGGCCGCGCTCGGCGCCTCGCTGCCGCACGTGGTGCCGGCCGAGCGGCTGATGGCGGCCAACGCGGTCGTCCCCACGTCGGGCACCGTGGTCACGTTCGTGGGCATCGGTCTCGGCTATCTGCTGCGCAAGGTGTTCGGCGCCGAAGACTACGGCGTGGCGCTGCTCCTGGTCGTCTCGGGCGTGGTGTTCGGCCTGAGCGCGCTGGTCGCGCGGACGATGGACCGCGGCCTGCTCGGCCCGGTGTCCGACCCGAGCCGGCCGCAGGCGCGCGAGGCCCTGCGCAACGTGGTCGGCGGCCTCTCGGACGGCGCCAGGCACCTGGTCAAGCACCGCGTCGCGGCCTCCACCATGGGCGCGATGGCCGCCCACCGCTTCTTCTACGGAATGGCCACCGCGCTCGGCATCATCCTCTACCGCTACTACTTCTACAACGGCGACGCCGACGCCGCGCTGAGCGGGGTCAGCCTGGTCGTGGCGACCTCCGGCGTCGGCTACGCCATCGCCGTCGTCATCACCCCGTACGCCACCGAGCGGTTCACGATCGAGCGCTGGGTGCCGATCGCGCTGACCACGGCCGGGCTGCTGACGGCGGCGCTGGTGCTGCCGTTCCAGGAGTGGGGGCTGCCGGTGGCGGGGTTCGTGCTGGGCGTGGCCGGGCAGAGCGTCAAGATCTGCGCCGACACCACGGTCCAGCGCGACGTCGAGGACATCTACCTGGGCCGGGCGTTCTCGATCTACGACATGCTCTTCAACGGCATGTACGTCCTCGCCGCGGCCCTGTCGGCGGCCATCCTGCCCGCCGACGGCAAGTCCTACACGGCCGTCGTGCTCGCCGCCGTCGGCTATCCCCTGGCCGCGCTGGCGTACCGGATGATCACACGCCCGCGTCGTTCGACCTCGCCCACTCCAACAACGCCTCGGTAGCCGCCTCCTTGCCGATCATGCCCTTGTCGAGCCTGATCTCCAGCAGGAACTTGTACGCCTGCCCCACCACCGGCCCCGGCCCGATGCCGAGGACCCGCTGGATCTCGTTGCCGTCGAGCTCGGGCCGCATCTTGGCCAGCTCCTCCTCGTCGGCGAGCCTGGCGATGCGCTCCTCGAGCTGGTCGTAGGTCCGCGACAGCGCCGTGGCCTTGCGCTTGTTGCGCGTGGTGCAGTCGGCCCTGGTCAGCTTGTGGAGCCGGTCCAGCAAGTGGCCGGCGTCGCGCACGTAGCGGCGTACGGCGCTGTCGGTCCACTCCCCCGTGCCGTAGCCGTGGAAGCGCAGGTGCAGCTCGACCAGCCGCGCCACGTCCGACACCACGTCCTTGGGGAACTTCAGCTCCGTCATGCGCTTCTTGGTCATCTGCGCGCCGACCACCTCGTGGTGGTGGAACGACACCCGCCCGCCCGTCTCGTGGCGGCGCGTCTTCGGCTTGCCGATGTCGTGCAGGAGCGCCGCCCAGCGCAGGATCCGGTCGGCCTTGCCGTCCTCCTCCTGCGCGATGGCCTGGTCGAGCACGGTCAGCGTGTGCTCGTAGACGTCCTTGTGCCGGTGGTGCTCGTCGATCTCCAGCCGCAGCTTGGGCAGCTCGGGCAGCACGTGCGCGGCCAGCCCGGTCTCGACCAGCAGCCGCAGGCCCTCGCGCGGGTTGGCGCCGCAGACGAGCTTGTCGAGCTCCTCGCGGATGCGCTCGGCCGAGACGATCTCGATGCGCCCGGCCATCTCGGTCATCGCCGCCACGGCGCCCTCGTCCACCGCGAACCCGAGCTGCGAGGCGAACCTGGCGGCCCGCAGCATGCGCAGCGGGTCGTCGCCGAAGGACCGCTCGGGGGTGCCCGGCGTGCGCAGCACCTTGGCCTTCAGGTCGTCGAGCCCGCCGTACGGATCGACGAACTCGTGGCCCGGCAGCCGCACCGCCATCGCGTTGACCGCGAAGTCGCGCCGTTCGAGGTCCTCGTCGAGCGTCTCGCCGTACATGACCTCGGGCTTGCGCGACTTCGGGTCGTACGACTCGCTCCGGTACGTCGTGATCTCGATCAGCCAGCCGCCCTTGCGCAGGCCCACCGTGCCGAAGTCGATGCCGATGGTCCACACGGAGTCGGCCCAGTCCCTGACGAGCTCCAGCACCCGCTCGGGGCGGGCGTCGGTGGTCAGGTCGAGGTCGTTGCCGATGCGGCCGAGCAGCAGATCGCGTACGGGGCCGCCGACGAGGGCCAGCTCGTGGCCCTGCGCGGCGAACAGGCGGCCGAGCTCGTCGGCCACCGGGGCGATCTTGCGGAACAGGTCCGTCATGGCCCGCCGTTGGCTGTCAGTCAGAGTTGAGTCGGACAAGCGGGTAGGTCCTTCTGGGAGCATTCCGGAACATATCCCCCGAGCCACACCAGGTCCGGGTTACCGTCGGTCCAAGGACCGTCGGGGGCCAGGGAACGAGGCAAGGAGGACTATATGAAGGACGCCCTCGCGATCCACCGCTGGCTCCTCGCCCACCAGGTCCATCATGAGATCGTACGCCTTCCGCGTCCCATGACATGCGCGGAAGATCTGCCTGAGGCGGTCTCCGCCGCACCGAGCAGGTGCCTGATGGTCACAGTGCTCGAGGTCGCCACGAGGGTCGGCCGCGAGGTCGTCATCGCGGTCACCACCCCCGTGTCGGCGCCGCCACCGGTGGGAGCCGTCGGCGGAGTGCTGGGCGTGCGCCGGGTGCGACCGGCTCCGGTCCACGTGGTCAACGCGGCCACCGACTACGCGAGCGGGCTGGTGTGCCCGCTGCTCCTGCCCGAGCCGCTGCCCAAGTTCATCGACGACCGGCTGCCGGCCGACTTCCTGGCCGACGACGGGCCGGTCTACACCGCGACCGGCGAACGGCATACCGCCCTGACCCTGCGCGCACTCGACCTGATCGCACTCCTGCCAGGCAAGATGGTCGACCTCAGGGCGAAAGGAACACGTGAGGCGGTCGCGCGGCGGCACTGAGCCCGTACCATTGCGGGCGTGTGTCGTCGTCCTCCAGTTCGGGCATTCGCGTGATCCGTAAGGCCACGCTGCTCGCCGCGCTGCTCGCCCTCACCGTGGTGGCGACCGCGCCCGGCGCGGCTGCCACGAAGTCCGCGAAGGCGAGCAGGCAGACCCTGGCCGTGTCGATCGCGTCGATCTCGCCTCAGGTGCCGACCTCGCAGACCGATGTGATCAAGTTCACCGGCACGCTCCGCAACGACAGCGGCGCGCCGCAGAGCGGCCTGCGCGTACGCCTGCGCTACACGCCGCAGAAGCTCCCCGACCGCGTCACCATGGCCGCCTACCAGACCGACCAGAATCCCGCGACGCTGCCGTTCCGCGCCTCGCAGAACTCGTTCATGGACATCCCGGCGCTGGCCGCCGGCGCCCAGGCACGATGGGAGTTCACCGCGACCCCCATACAGCTCGGCTACGGCTCGTTCGGGGTCTACCCGGTGGCCGTGGAGGTGATCCAGAACGGCCTGCAGGTCATGGCGCCGCAGCGCACGTACCTCACCTACGCGCCTCCCACGGTGCCGAAGCTGCCGCGCAACAAGCTGGCCATCGCCCTGCCCGTCATCGACCAGCCGCACCGCGGGACCGACGTCGACCCGAAGACCCGCATGCCGCTGTTCGTGAACGACAAGCTGAGCCAGTCGATCACCGGCAAGGGCCGCCTGGCCGACCTGGCGCGCATCGCGCAGGCCGCGCCCAAGGCCGTCACCTGGCTCATGGAGCCCTCGCTGCTCGACGACCTCGACGCGATGAAGAACAAGTACCTGGTCAAGGTCAAGGACGAGACGCAGGAGAAGCCCGCCAACCCCGAGGCCGCCAACTGGCTGACGACCATGCGCACCGCGCTGGCCGACTCTCCCGTGGTCGCGGTCCCGTACGCCGATCCCGACGTGGCCGCGCTCGCGCACCAGGGGCTGGACACGCAGACCGGCCGGGCGATCGAGCTGGGCAGGCAGAAGGCCGCCGCGCTGCTCCAGCGCGAGGTCAAGACCAACATCAACTGGCCGCCCGCGGGCATGCTCGACGCCGACGCGCTCGACCTGCTCTCGGTCAGCCTCCCGGCCGGCAAGGAGCGGGTCGACACGGTCCTGCTCAACTCCACCAACCTGCCGCCGCAGCCGCCCGTGCCGTTCACACCCGACGCCGCCTCCACGCTCGACTCGGTGAACGGGCCCGTCACCGCGCTGGTCGCGGACGCCGAGCTGAGCAAGCTGTTCGAGCCCGCGGCGCCCACGTCCGTGCTGCTCAGCACGCAGCGGTTCATCGCCGAGACCGCCATGATCGCCGCGGAGGCCGGCCAGGCCTCGCCCAGGTCCCTCGTCATCGCCCCGTCGCGCCGGTGGGACCCCAACCCCACGCTCGTCAACGCGCTGATGAAGACCGCGGACAACCTGCCGTGGCTGCGGCTGACCCCGCTGGAGTCGATCAAGCCGGGCAAGCTGTCGGTCCCGCGCGCCGGGCTGACCTACAGCGACCAGGACCGCAAGGAAGAGCTGACCGCGAAGTACCTCGACCCGGTCAAGGGCCTCGCGTCGAAGGCGCAGCTCACTTCCCTGATCACGGAAGCCAAGACGCCGTCGAGCTTCGACGCGGCGGTCCTGCGGCTGACCTCCTCGGCCTGGCGCAACAGCACCCGCGCGGGCCGCGCGGTGACCAAGCTGGTCAGCGCGGCGGTGACGGACCAGACCGACAGGATCCAGATCACCGGAGCGGGCCCCAGCTGGACGCGCACGCTGGCGGGCAGCAACGGCGCGGTCCCGATCAGCGTCAAGAACGAGCTGGGCGTTCCGATCGCCCTCTACATCGACGTCACGTCCAACAACCGCGAGCTGTTGCAGGTCAACTTCGACCAGCGCGGGCCGATGAAGATCGGCCCGCGGCAGAGCGGCACGGTCCAGGTGCCGATGAACGCCGCGGCCGGCACGAGCGGCGACGCGACGGTGACCGTGCAGCTCAAGACCTCCGACAACCAGCCGTACGGCAAACCGCAGCGGCTGACCATCCGTATCACCGGCTACACCGGGATCGCCTCGGTGATCGTGGGCGCCGCCCTGACCGTGATGCTCGCCGCCGTGGTGATGCGAGTGCTGCGGCGCAGGTCGGAGCGGAAGCTCGCGCACGCGGCCAAGACCCGGGAGAATGAGATCGTATGAGTCGCATGCTTCGGGCCAGCGCCATCATGGCCGCGGGCACGATGGTGTCCAGGGTCACGGGGTTCGTGCGGACCATGGTGCTGGCCTACGCCATCGGCACGAAGGCGCTGGGCGACTCCTACAACGCGGCGTACGCGATCCCGTACAGCATCCTCGACCTGCTGCTGCTCGGCGTGCTGAGCAGCGTCGTGGTGCCGATGATCGTCCGGGCCCAGCAGCACGACGCCGACGGCGGCCGGGCGTACGAGCAGCGGCTGCTGACGCTCTCCGGGGTGGCGCTGATCGTGGTCGCGGTGGTGGCGGTGTTCGGCGCGCCGCTGCTGATCGACCTCTACACCGACTGGGCCCCGGGCAGCCCCAAGTTCGAGGTCGCGGTCACGCTGGCCCGCTTCATCCTGCCGCAACTCGCCTTCTTCGGCGTGGGCGCGGTGGCGGGCGCCATCCTCAACACCCGCGACCGTTACGGCGCGCCCATGTGGGCGCCGGTGGTCAACAACCTGGTCGTCATCTGCGTGTTCCTGGCGTACGCCATGGTCGGCGGCGAGCGCGACAACATCGAGCAGATCAGCACCGGCGACATGGCGCTGCTCGGGCTGGGCACCACGGCGGGCATCGTGGCCCAGGCGGTCATCCTGATCGTGGCGCTCAAGCGGGTCGGGTTCGTCTTCGTACCCCGCTTCGACGTGCGCAACGCGCGGCTGGGCGAGATGGCCAGGGCGGGCGTCTGGACGATCGGCTACGTGATCGTCACCCAGCTCGGCTTCATGCTGACCACCAACCTGGCCAGCGCGGCCGGCGACGTGGTCGAGGGGCACGGCATCAGCCCGTACACGCTGGCGTTCCAGCTCTTCCAGCTCCCGTACGGCGTCATCGGCGTCTCGGTGATCACCGCGATGCTGCCCAGGATGAGCCGGGCCGTCGGCGAGGGGCGCTTCCACGACGTGCGGAGCGAGTTCGGGTCGAGCGTGCGGCTGATCTGCTCGCTGATGGTGCCGGTGTCGCTGCTGCTCATGGTGCTCGGGCCGGCGATCACCGTGCCCATCTACGGCCACGGCGCCAACAGCGTCGCGGACGCCGTCTTCATCGGCAACGTGCTGCAGGTCTACGGGCTCGCGCTGGTGCCGTTCGCGCTGTTCCAGCTGTTGCTGCGGGTCTTCTACAGCTTCGGCGACACCCGTACGCCGGTGTTCATCGGCGCGGCCACCACGGCGGCCAACGCGGCGCTCATGCTGGTGTTCAACGCGTTGCTGCCGGCCCGGTACCTGGTGATGGGGCTGGCGCTCGCGTACGCCATCGCGTACGCGCTGGGCGCGGTCGGGGCGTGGTTGCTGGCCAGCCGCCGCGTCAGAGGGCTGGGTGGCTGGACCATCGGCATGGCGTTGACCAGGATGTATCTGGCGGCTCTGCCCACCGCTGTGGTGGCGCTCGCGGCGGTTTGGGTAGTCACGGGGGTGTTCGCCGGGCTAGGGTTCGTCAATTCGCTGATCGTTCTCGCGGTCGGCGGGGGCCTCGGGTTGCTGCTCTATCTAGGCGTCGCGCACAGAATGCGCATCCCCGAGGTCAATTCCATCGTTGGGATGGTCGCTGGGCGGGTAGGCCGGTAAAGAACGCGGGCCGAATCCACTCGGCACTAACATGGAGCCCGACACGCGCGAATGGAAGCAGGAGGGGCGTGGGCGGATCCACCCGGCATAGCGTGCCTTCGTGGGACACCACCACGCAGGTGAGTCGAGTCATGAACACGCCCGATCGGCCAAGCGGAGTGAACCTGTGAGCACGTCGGCCGTCGAACCCGGCACCCGTCTGGCCGAGCGCTTCCGGCTCGAGGACCGCGTCAGCGAGTCCGACGGAGCCACGCTCTGGAAAGCAATCGATGAGATCCTCGCGCGTCCCGTGGCCGTCCACACCTTCGCGCCCGACTTCCCCCGCGTCCACGAGGTGGTCACGGCCGCCCGTGCCGCGAGCAGGCTGACCGACCCGCGCCTGACGCAGGTTTTCGACGCCGCGGAGGACGACAAGGCCGCCTACGTCGTCAGCGAGTGGGTCACCGGCGAGTCGCTGACCGACCTGCTCGCCTCCGGCCCGCTGGATCCCGAGCGCGCGGCGGGGCTGGTGGCCGAGGCCGCCGAGGCGCTCGCGCACGCCCACGAGGCCCAGCTCTACCACCTGTGCCTGCGCCCCTCCCACCTGGTGTGGACGACGGGCAACACGGTCAAGGTGCTCGGCGTGGCCGTCGACGCGACCCTGTACGGGCTCACCACCGACCAGCCGGCGCTCGACGACGCCGAGGGGCTGGGCCGGCTGCTGTACGCCGGGCTGACCGGTCACTGGCCGGGCGACGAGGAAGAGGGCGGCCTGCCCGCGGCCCCCATGACCGACGGCCACTTCTGCACACCCCGGCAGGTCACCGCCGGCGTGCCGAGCTACCTCGACACGGTGACCGTGCGCGCGTGCCTGCCCGAGTCCCGCAGGGGCACGGGCGCGCTGGCCAGCCCGTCCGACGTGGCCGAGGCGCTGTCCGGCGTGGCCAGGCCCATGCCGATCCCGATCTCCTACCCCTCGACCCCCGCGGTGGCCTCCGCCTCCCACACCGAGGGCCTGGACCTCGTCCACCGGCAGCAGCTCACCGTCCCGCAGAGCCCGCCCCCGCCGCCGCGCCGTCCCGCGGGCGGCGGCAGCACGCTCAACCGCGTGCTGATGACGCTGGTCGTGCTGCTCGTCATCGCGGCCGTCGGCGTCGGCGCCTGGACGATCGGCCGCAGCCTGGGCAGCCCGACCAAGCCCGAGGCGTCGGGCTCCAGCCCCAGCGCCTCCACGTCCGCCTCGGCCGAGGCCCAGACCGTCAAGCCGAAGAAGGCCCAGGGCTTCGACCCGCTCGGCGACAACAACGAGAAGCCCGAGATGGCCGACCTGGCCATCGACGGCAAGCCCGGCACGCTGTGGAAGACGGAGCGCTACACCAGCGCCGACCTGGGCAATCTCAAGAAGGGCGTCGGCCTGCTGCTCGACATGGGCAAGTCCATGCAGATCAGCGACGTGGTCGCTACGCTGTCCGATGCTTCGGGCGCGTCCGTCGAGCTCAAGGTGGGCGACTCACCCGATCTGTCCGCACTGAAGACGGTGGCGACCGCGAAGAACGCCGCAGGTAAAACCACTCTTACCCCTGATCAACCGGCAACTGGACAGTACGTTTTGATCTGGTTTACCCGGGTTCCGATGGATGGCGGCGAGTTTCATGGCACCATCTATGAAGTAGTGGTGCACTCTCCCGGATCGGCATAACCAGGAATCTCTCTTGTGAACTCCCCACCCGAGACACCCTCAGCAGCGGAGCGGCCGGCGATCACAGACGCCGAGCTGCTGACCGCGCACATCAACGGGGACCCTCACGCCTTCAGCGAAATCGTCAAACGGCACCGCGACCGCATGTGGGCGGTCGCCCTGCGTACGCTCGGTGACCCCGACGAGGCCGCCGACGCCGTGCAGGACGCCTTCGTCTCCGCATATCGCAAGGCTTCCACGTTTCGCGGCGAAGCGGCCGTCACGACCTGGCTCCACCGGATCGTGGTCAACGCCTGCCTCGACAGGATGCGCCGTAAATCGGTCAGGCCCGTCGCCGACGACGAGCTGATCGAGGCCGCTGAGCGCGAGACCCCCCTGCCTGACCAGACCGTCGAACGCGAAGTCTCCATGGAGGTTTCGGCCGCATTGAAACTCCTGCCCACCGACCAGCGGGCGGCTCTCGTCCTCGTCGACATGATGGGTTATTCGGTCGAAGACGCAGCTCAGGTGCTCCAAGTGCCGAGCGGCACGGTCAAGAGCCGGTGCGCTCGAGGGCGCGCGAAACTTGCCCCAATTCTTTCCCATCTGCGGAACCGATCGGACCTCAATCGCGTCTCATCCGCGAAGGGAGCAGAACTTCGTGACGGGTGATACGCACTACGATCTGGAAATCCTGGCCGAGCTGGCCGAGGGTCTCCTAGACGTCGACACGGCGCGCCGGGTCCGCGAGCATCTCGCGGTCTGTGACCCATGCGGGGAGCTACTGGCAGACCTGGCGGCGGTTCGCGAGGTGCTCGCGGCGACCCCCACACCGGCCATGCCGATGGGCGTCGCACTGCGCATCGACAAGGCTTTGGCCGCCGAGGCGGAGTTCCGGCGGGGAGGTGTCGGCCTCGTGGAGGCGCCCGACTGGGACGAGCTCATGCGGGACGCCCCGTGGGAACGACCGGTCGAGGTGGCCGCTGAGGCGGCCCCTGAGCCGGTGCGGCTGGGCGTCGTCTCCGACGACGGCACGATCGTCCCGGCCAAGCCCTCTCGCAGACGCCGATGGGCGATGCCCGCGATCGCGGCCGCGGCGGCGGTCGCCGTGGTGGGCACGGCGGTGGCCTCCACCGGCCTGCTCGCGAGCGGCGGCGGAAGCAGCGGCGTCGACGTGATGGCCGGCGGCGTGACCGAGACCTCCGTTGTCCCCTCGACCCCGGCCAAGGTCCCCACGATGGCCAGGTCCTACGGGCTGACCGACAGCGGCCACAACTACAGCGACCAGGACCTGCGCCAGCCGCTCGAAGGCATGTTCGGCTTCCAGCGCATGGTGGGTGGCGGCTCCGACGACGACGGCAAGGTCGACAAGTGCGTGAAGCGGGTCTCGAGCCGCTCCAAGCTGCCGGCGTACGCGGTCGACCAGGGCCAGTACAACGGCCAGGAGGCCCTCGTCGTGGCCTCGTGGAAGGACAAGGCCAGCCAGAGGCTGCGCATCGACATCGTCGACCCGTTCAACTGCAAGAACCTGCGTAAGCCCACACTGGGCCGCTGGTAAAGGACATACACGTCAGAGCCCGCCTCGGCGGGCTCTTTCGCTTTGTGCGAGCGTTGTGTGTAGGGCCGGGAATCAGGGCGGCCTAGGATCTGTTGACGCCCGTGCAACAGCAGACGAGGAAGGCGTGGGAGCGTTGAGCGACGTTCGTAACGTGATCATTATTGGATCCGGCCCAGCTGGCTACACCGCGGCCGTCTACTCCGCGCGCGCCGAGCTCAAGCCGCTGGTCTTCGAGGGCTCCGTGACAGCCGGCGGCGCCCTCATGAACACCACCGATGTGGAGAACTTCCCGGGTTTCCCCGACGGCATCATGGGCCCCGACCTCATGGACAACCTGCGCAAGCAGGCCGAGCGGTTCGGCGCCGAGCTGGTCACCGACGACGTGGTCGAGGTGGACCTGGAGGCGAACCCCAAGGTCGTCAAGACCCACACCGACACCTACTACGCCAAGTCGGTCATCCTGACGATGGGCTCCGGCTACCGCGAGCTCGGTCTGGAGAACGAGAAGCGCCTGTCCGGGCATGGCGTGTCCTGGTGTGCGACGTGTGACGGCTTCTTCTTCCGCAACAAGGACATCGTGGTCGTCGGCGGCGGCGACACGGCGATGGAGGAGGCCACGTTCCTCACCAGGTTCGGCCGCATGGTGACGGTGGTGCACCGCCGTGGCGAGCTGCGCGCCAGCAAGATCATGCAGGAGCGGGCGCTCGCGAACGACAAGATCAGTTTCGTCTGGGACTCCGAGGTCGTCGACGTGCTCGGCGACACCCGCGTCGAGGCCGTGCGGCTGCGTAACGTCAAGACCGGCGAGGAATGCGAGCTGGCCACCGACGCGTTGTTCATCGCGATCGGGCACGACCCGCGCACCGATCTGGTCAAGGGGCAGATCGACCTCGACGAGGACGGCTACATCAAGGTGGCGTCGCCGTCCACGGCGACCAACATCGACGGTGTGTTCGCCGCGGGAGACGTTGTCGACCACACCTACCGTCAGGCCATCACCGCTGCCGGCACCGGCTGCTCGGCCTCGCTCGACTCCGAGCGCTGGCTGGCGAACAACGAGAAGTGAGTAAGGAGCGCACCGTGAAGGCTGTCACCGACGCCTCTTTCGAAGCCGACGTCCTCAAGAGTGACAAGGCCGTGCTGGTCGATTTCTGGGCCGAGTGGTGCGGGCCGTGCCGTCAGGTCGCCCCCATCCTGGAGGAGATCGCCAAGGAGCACGGCGACAAGCTGGAGATCGTCAAGCTCAACATTGACGAGAACCCCGACGTTCCGCGCCAGTACGGTGTGCTCCAGATCCCCACGATGAACGTCTACCAGAACGGCGAGGTCGTGAGGCAGATCATCGGCGCCAAGCCGAAGGCCATGCTGCTGCGCGAGCTCGACGGCATCATCTAGCCCGCCCTCCCGCGGCGCGCGCCCGGCCCCCCGCCTCTGGCGGGGGGCTTTCGCGTTCTCCCGGTCTTATACGGCCCTGCTTGAACCGCCCTGCTTGAACCGCCCTGTGCAGCCGCTTGTACGGGCCTGTGCGGTCGTCAGACGGGACGTAGCGCCCGTTCCGGACTCATGGAGCCCAGGAGTCGCTCCAAAGCCACCTCGACGTCCTCACGCCACGAGACGGCGGTCTTGAGCTCCAGCCGGAGCCGCGGAAAACGCAAATGCGGACGAACCGTCTTAAAACCAACAGAAAGGAAGTATTCCGCCGGAACTACGCAACTAGGCTCTTCCCACTTGAGGTCGCCAAAAGCTTCAATGGCTTTCACGCCACGCCTGGTCAGGTCTTTGGCCACGCCCTGGATCAGCATCCGACCCAGCCCGCCACCCGAGAACTCCGGAATGATGTGCGCGGTCATCAGCAGCACGGCGTCGGCGCTGACCGGCGAGGTGGGGAAGGCCACGGACCGGGGGCTGTAGAGCGGCGGGCTGTAGAGCACGAACCCGGCAGGCACCCCGTCGACATAGGCGATTTTCCCGCAACTGCCCCACTCGAGCAGCGTGCCGGAGAGCCACGCCTCCTTCTCCAGCCCAGGATCCCCCGACCGAACCGCCCGCTCCCCGCTCATGGGGTCAAGCTCCCAGAACACGCACCGCCTGCAGCGATGGGGCAGATCTTCAAGATTGTCCAGGGTTATGTTGACCAGCCGACGCGACAACTACGGCCCCCTGTCGTTGACCCGGAAAAGCGCGCGAAAACCGCGTCCACAGGTGGCATCGTAGCCCAGTGAAGATACCGCCAGCGGACACCACGACGGTCGAGCCCGTCACGGGCGACATGTCCGGTTAGCGTAATCTGGTATTTCAGTCCGATATGACACCTAGGAGGTGGGCCGTGACAGGAGAGCTGGATCACGGTCAGGCACCCGCGACCCAAGGGTCGCGCATCGACGCTTACGTCGATCGGTACGCCGCGCGAGCTACCGGGATGGTCGCCTCCGAGATCCGAGCTCTTTTCGCCGTCGCGTCGAGGCCCGAGGTGGTCTCGCTCGCGGGCGGCATGCCGTACGTCACGGCTCTTCCCCTCGACATGGTCGGCGAGCTGGTCTCCGACCTCGTCACCAAGCGCGGCCCCGTCGCGCTCCAGTACGGTTCCGGCCAGGGTGACCCGCACCTGCGTGAGCAGATCTGCGAGGTCATGCGGCTGGAGGGGATCAACGCCGGGGCGGACGACGTGGTCGTCACCGTCGGTTCGCAGCAGGCCCTCGACCTGATCACCCGGATCTTCATCGACCCGGGCGACGTGGTGCTCGCCGAAGGGCCCTCGTACGTGGGGGCGCTGGGTACGTTCGCCGCCTATCAGGCCAAGGTCGTTCATATCGCCATGGACGATCAGGGCATCGTGCCCGAATCCCTCGCCCAGACCATCTACGCGCTGGAGACGGCCGGGGCGCCCATCAAGTTCCTGTACACGATCCCGACCTTCCACAACCCGGGCGGCGTCACCCTGAACATCGCCCGGCGGCAGCAGGTGCTCGACATCTGCCAGCGGGCCGGGGTGCTGATCATCGAGGACAATCCGTACGGACTGCTCGGCTTCGACGGGGAGCCCATGCGCGCCCTGCGCGCCGACAACCCGGACGGCGTGGTCTACCTGGGGTCGTTCTCCAAGACACTCGCCCCCGGCTTCCGCGTCGGCTGGGCGCTGGCCCCGCACGCCATCCGCGACAAACTCGTGCTGGCCATGGAGTCGGCCGTGCTGTCGCACTCCTCGTTCACCCAGCTCGCCGTGGGCCAGTACCTCGCCACGCAGCCCTGGCGGGAGCAGATCAAGACGTTCAGGGAGCTCTACCGAGAGCGCCGCGACGCGCTCCTGGACGCGCTCGAATCCCTGATGCCGCCCGAGGTCACCTGGACGCGACCCGCGGGCGGCTTCTTCGTGTGGGCGACCCTTCCCGAGGGGCTCGACTCGAAGGCCATCCTGCCGCGGGCGGTGGCCGAGCGGGTGGCGTTCGTACCGGGGACCGGGTTCTTCTCGGACGGGAGCGGGGCGCGGCACATGCGGCTCTCGTACTGCTTCCCCGAGCCGGACCGGATCCGGGAGGGAGTGCGGCGGCTGGCCGGCGTGATCGACCAGGAGATGCAGCTGAGGGACACGTTCGGCACCAGCTCGGCCCGCGACCACCAGGGCGTCGACACCCCCGGCCCCGACCTGGCCTAACCCCTGTCTCCAAGGGGGCCGGCACCGCCTCACCGCTCCGCCGGCCCCAACCGAGCCCACCCTCGGACCCCGGCTACCCCCTGCACTGATCACCCTCTTCAGGGACCAGCCAGGCCCCGCTCCACCCACCCCTCTTCAAGCCTGGCCACCCCTGCTCAACTTGTTCCCCAGGCCAGCCACCCCTTGCTCCACCTACTCCCCCGGGCCAGCCGCCCTTTGCTCCATCTGTTCCCGGGGCAGCCACCTCTGCTTGACCTGCTCCCCCGGGCCAGCCGCCTTTGTCCACCCAGCCACCCCGAGGCCTGGCCTGGGCCGCGGCGAGCTGCGCCACCGCGCTGGACCTGTGCCCCTGCTGCACCCCATCAGGCTTCCGGGCATACCTCCCTTCGGCCACGAGCGCCCGCACCAGAGCACCACCAACGCCTTTTGGCCTTCACCCTCCCCGGGCCGCCGCCCACTGCCCGATCTCACACCCACCTGAGAACCGCCACCCGCCTGGCCACGCACCGCCACCCGCTCACCCGCCTGGCCTCGCGCCTGGCCACGCACCACCACCCGCGCGCCTCACCCCGCTCGGGCACCGCCACCGACGTGCCTCACACCCGCTCGCGAACAGCCACCACCGTGGCCTCGCACTCTCACGGACACCGCCACAGCCTTAGCGCCGCTCCCTTCCTGATCACCGTCCCCAGCCCTCCCCCCACGCGCGCCATCCCAAAGTCCGCCCGCCACCACCCTGGCGCACACCATCGCCACTTGCCCCTTCCAGGCACCATCGCCCTGCCCCATAAGCAGGGCCCACTGACCAGATCTCCCTGACCAAGACCCCTGACCGTAGGCCTTCTCCAAGCCCCGCCACCGCCCAGTTCACTGCGGCTTGGCGGTACGGTTGGACAGCGGCGCGTGCGATCAGCGGAGGAGATGTGATGAGCGATCTGGGCCACGTGCTCGTGCTGGCCGGAGGTCTCTCCTATGAGCGAGAGGTGTCCCTGCGCTCCGGTCGCCGAGTCAGCGAGGTGCTGCGTGCGGCGGGAGTCGACGTGGAGGCCCGCGACACCGACGCGTCCCTCGTGCCCTCCATCCTCGCGGACCCGCCGGACGCGGTCTTCGTGACCCTCCATGGCGGCGCGGGCGAGGACGGCGCGATCCGTTCCGTCCTCGAGCTTCTCAATGTCCCGTACGTGGGCGCCGACCCGGACGCGTGCCGAGTGGCCTTCGACAAGCCCACGGCCAAGGCCGTCGTACGCTCGGTCGGCCTGCGGACGCCGCAGTCCGTCACCCTGCCGAAGGAGACGTTCCACGACCTCGGCGCCACGGTGGTGTTGGGGCGCATCATCGAGCGCCTCGGCCTGCCTCTCTTCGTCAAGCCCGCCCGAGGCGGCTCGGCGCTGGGCGCCTCGATCGTCCGCACGGCAGAAGAACTCCCCGCCGCCATGGTCGGCTGCTTCGCGTATGGCGACACGGCGCTGATCGAACAGTACGTGGATGGCGTAGAGGTGGCGGTCTCCGTCGTGGACCTCGGCAACGGCCCGGAGGCTCTGCCGGCCGTGGAGATCGTCCCGGACGAGGGCGTCTACGACTACGCGGCGCGCTACACGGCCGGACACACCGAGTTCTTCGCCCCCGCCCGTCTCTCCGCCCAGGCGGCCACGGCGTGCGCCGAGACGGCGGTAACCGCCCACACGGCTCTCGGCCTCCGGGACATCTCCCGTACGGACCTGATCGTCGACGCAGACGGCATCCCGCACTTCCTGGAGGTCAACGTGGCCCCAGGAATGACGGAGACCTCACTCCTCCCAATGGCCGCCGAGGCTGCCGGCCAAGACCTGGGCGACCTCTGCCGCACCCTCCTCCAGAACGCCGCCACCCGCGCCCACACCTGACCACCACTCCCTCCCACCTCCTCTACAGCCGACCAGTAAGCGCGCCTGCCCCGGACTCCCAGGCGCGCCCTCCCACCCGTGACCTCACCTCACGGATAACCCGCTCCCATTCGCCCGAGCGCGGCTAACTCAAAAAACAGCTCGCGTCCGTGCACCCGCCAGCACAGCCCTCCCGAAAGCCGACGTCGAAGACCGGCTCGGAAGCGAGCACCCAACGGCAAGCCAACCCGAGGCCGAGCAACCGCCAGCACGACCACCCCGAAGCGAACGACCGGCACCAGAGCCGACTCGGCGACGAACGCCTCGCTGCACGGCCAACCTCGCCTCAAGCACCCGACAGCACGCCGCTCCAGAGCGAACGGTCAACACCACTGTCAGCACACAGGCGGACATCCAGCACTTCGGCCAACCCGAACGAGGGCAACCGCCACCGCGAGCATCCCGCAGCGAACACTCGGCACCACGGCCGACACCCAGGTAGACGTCCGGCAGCTGGGCAAGCACCACCGAGGCGAACGGTCAGCACCACAGCGGACGCAGAGACAAACGTCCGACAGCACGGCCAACCCAGAGGCCAGCGCCCGCCACCGCGACCGCTCCCGGCGCGAACGGCTAACACCGCCGCCGACGCAGGGACAGACATCCGGCAGCGCAGCCAACCCAGAGGCGAGCAACCCCCAGCACGACCACCCCCCAGCGCGAACGGTCAGCACCACCGCCGACTCAAAGACAGCCATCCGACAGCGCAGCCAACCCACAGTCCAGCGCCCGCCGGCACGACCACCCCGGAAGACGAACGACCGGCACGACCGCCGACTCAGAGGTGAGCATCCGAGAGCACGGTCGGTTCGGGGCCGCTTCCGGCGGAGTGGCTGAGTCCTTGAGACAGCACAGCACACGGCTCAGAGCGGGTTTCCTCCCGGTAGAGGCCACAGCGGCGCGACGCCTGCTGGAGTGGAGCGCCACGCGCTTGGCCAGGGCGACCCAGCCCTCCCCTGTCCGCTAGCGCTTCTCCACCGCCACCCTTGCCTTCGCCTTCCCGCGCTGAGCCACCACGGACGCCAGCCACTATGCAGAGGAAGAGCACACGCGTGCGTACCAGCGCCGGCTGCACCTAAGTCGTACGCCTCCCGTTAATCACCAGCCCATCCACAGAACGCGCGGAAGAGTGACCCCACCGAATCCACAGCCTCGTGGGACGGGATCGATCGACGGATGCCCGAGCGCCGAGCTGAAGGTAGATAAGTAGCCTTACCGTGTGCTGATCGATTCGATGTACCCCAAGAGCTTCGCCAGCGACAACCACGCCGGCGTTCACCCGACCATCCTCGAAGCCATCGCCTCAGCCAACCACGGAGACGCGCCCGCCTACGGCGACGACAACTGGACCTCGGCGTTCGAGGAAAAGGCCAAGGAAGTATTCGGCGCGGGCGCCGATGGCTTCGCGGTGCTCAATGGAGCGGGCGCCAACATGGTCGGGCTGGCCCTCATGCTCGGCCGCTACGACGCGATCCTCTGCGCCGACAGCGCCCACATCGCCACGCATGAGGCGGGAGCCTCGGAACGCCTGCTCGGCGTCAAGCTGATGACGATCCCCACCGAGGACGGCAAGCTCCGCCCGGAAGACATCAAGTCCCGCTTGGGCGGGGTCGGCAACCCCCACGAGTCCCAACCCACGGTGGTCTCCATCTCCCAAGTCACAGAGCTCGGCACCTGCTACTCCCCCGCCGAGATCGCCGCCGTGGCGGAGGCGGCACACGAGTCTGGCCTACGGCTCCACATGGACGGCGCCAGACTCGCGAACGCCGCCGCCTTCCTCGACTGCGATCTGAAAGCCATCACAACGGACGCCGGGGTGGACATCTTCAGCTTCGGCGGCACCAAGAACGGCGCTCTGGCGGCCGAGGCGGTCGTCGTCCTCGACTCCTCGCTCGCGCCCGCCGTCCCGTTCCTCCGCCGCCAGTCACTGCAACTCGCCTCGAAGATGCGCTTCATCTCGGCGCAGCTTTCGGCGCTTCTGACGGACGACCTATGGCGCGAGAACGCTTCTCACGCCAACAAGATGGCGGCCCGGCTGGCGGACGGACTCGCCGATGTGCCCGGCGTTTCCTTGGCGCACCCGGTCCAGTCCAACGCCGTCTTCGCCGTCCTCCCATCCGCCGTCGCGGAGACCCTCAGGGGGCGCTACCTGTTCCACTACTGGGACGAGCGCGCCGGCGTCGTCCGCTGGATGACCGCCTTCGACACGACGCCGGAGAACGTGGACGACTTCCTCGACGACCTCCACAAGGCCGCCGCCGCGTAGCCTAGCGCCCACGCCGCCCGCCGTTTCACGTGAAACACATCGCCCCTCTCAGCAGCGCGACACGGCTCCATGTTTCACGTGAAACGCTCCCCAAGAACCGCTCACCCCGAAGTACCACCGCCCGTAAGACGATCTGCCAACCCGAGCCCTCGACCAACCCAAGCACTTCGTTTCACGTGAAACATCGGCCACCCGAAGGGGAGCTTGGCGTCGGTTTCACGTGAAACAGCGGCCCCGGCGAACCGTCCGCCGCGGTCTCACGTGAAACAGCAATCCAACCCAGGCGCCTCAACGGTTGCGCCGGCCGTCACCGCCGCCGCGCCCGTACGCGAGGATGCCAGCGGGCAGGAGCCGATCGGCTGGCAATGACGGTTTCATGTGAAACAGCGAATCCGAACCGGGCACGTCAGTCGTTCGTCCGCCAGCACCGCCGCGACGTCCATCGCGGGGCCGCTAGGGGCGGGGGTCGATCGGTAGGCAGCGACGGTTTCACGTGAAACAGCGTCAGTCTTCGGACTCCCGCATCGCTCGGACAGCTTCCGGCGCCATCGTGCCGATGATCCGCTCAAGGTCGTCGATCGTGGCGAACTCAACGACGATACGTCCCTTGCGGCGGCCCAGATCCACCTTCACCTTGGTCTCGAAGTGATCCGAGAGGCGGTCGGCGAGGTGGGTGAGACCGGGAGCGGTGGGCTTGGGCGCCTGGCGCTCACGCGCGGGCTTTGTGGCCGCCTTGGCGCTCCCCATCGCGACGATCTCCTCAACCGCCCGAACCGAGAGGAGCTCTGCCACGATTCGCTTGGCCAGTTCGATCTGCTCGTCAGCGCTGCCGAGGCCGAGGAGGGCTCGAGCGTGACCGGCGCTGATGACCCCTGCGGCCACCTTCTGCTGAACCTCGGGCGGGAGGTTCAGGAGGCGGAGGGTGTTGGTGATGTGGGAGCGGGAACGGCCGACCTTCTGCGCCAACTGATCGTGCGTCGCCTGGAAGTCGTCGAGGAGTTGCTGATAGGCGGCGGCCTCCTCAAGGGCGTTCAGCTGCTCACGCTGAAGGTTCTCGATGAGGGCGTCCCGAAGGAGATCATCGTCCTGAGTGTTGCGAACGATCGCCGGAACCGGGTCCAAGCCGACCTGCTGACACGCCCGCCAGCGCCGCTCCCCCATGATCAGCTCGTACTGACCTCCACCGACCGATCGAACCACGATCGGCTGCAGGAGACCGACCTCGCGGATGGATGCCGCCAACTCCTCGAGGCGTTCCCCGTCGAAGATCTCACGCGGCTGGCGCGGGTTGGGGACGATCGCGTCCAGCGCGACCTCCTTGAAGTACGCGCCAGCGATCGGCCTCGGGCCGGTATCCGCCGTTGAACCGTTCGACGGGGCCGACACCGTTCCCGTTCCGTCAACGATGGGACCGGTCGGGATGAGCGCCCCAAGCCCCTTGCCCAATCCCCGCCGCTGCTGACTCACTGCGTCTCCTCATCCACCCGGCCGATTCCGGTCACTCCAGGAGAGGTTACCGTCGTGCGCGCGACGGGGCGCCCCCTCGCCACACACCACCCGGTTCTATTTACACCGACACGATCACAAACCAACCGAACGACTGACTTGAGCCCATCTCCCGCCCGAGACAATCGCCACCACCACACGATCCGCCGCCGCAGTCAAGGGTCCCATGCCGCGCCTGAACGCACTTCCCCCGCAGTGCCCTCCGGACGCACTCACCACCTTTCTCCTCCATCTCACTGCTCCGCATCGCCGCGATCGCATCATCTCGCCTCCCCGCCTCATCACTCCCCCCGTCCCACCGCCTCGCCGCTCGCCGCCTCGACTCCCTGTTCCATTGCCTCGCTGCCGCGCCACCCCGCCGTCCTGCCGTCCCACCGCCTCGCTACCGCGCCGCTTCACCGCCGCGCCACCCCGCCATCCCGCCGTCCCACCGCCCCGCCGTCGCGCCTTCCTGGCCCGCCGCCTCGCCACTCCCCCGTTCCAACGCCTCGCCTTCCCACGCTCCGCGCTGCCTTGGCACAGCGCGGCGTCGGCCTTGGGGGCAGCTCCGCTGGGTGTGAGGGTTCTGCAGGGTTGCCCCATCGCCATAACCCCGGATGCCGAGGCGGCCGCAGAACGGCGGGGTTGCGGGTGCCTACGTCCATCGGACAGTGCGCTTGGACGTCACGCTTGACGCCAGCGGTGCTTGGGGGCGCCTTCGTCCAGCGGACGCTGCACTTAGCGCGGCTTGACGGCTGCGTTGCTCGGGGGTGCCTTGAGCCACCGCACGGCGCGCTTAGACGCCGAGGCGGTGCTGGCGGGTGAGACGCCACCGCGTGATCACGCCCGCAGTGGTTTCCGAGGAGACCCTGGGCTGGTGGTCGGCAGCCCGAGCCCCCTGGGAAGGCGGAGCCGCGAGACGCCCATGCGGCAAGACGGGGATGCGGTTGGAGGACGTTCGAATGTCACTCCGCCTACCCAGCCCGCAACCGCACTCACCGTGCCTCGCTCGCGTGCCACGGTGCCGACGCCTCACGATCCTGCCGATGCGTCCGGCCCGCAACGGCGGCGACTGTGCCCCCGGTCGCGAGCCGCAGTGGCCGGCGTCTCATGATCTTGCTGGCGCGTCGGTCCCTTCGCCCTGTCCGTCCGGCTACCCTGCTGCGGGGCTTACCTGATTGCTCTACTGCCGCGCTTATCTGGCTGCTTTGCCCCCGCTGGTCCGGCTTGCTTGGCTGCCCTGTTGGCTCTGTTGGCTCTGTCGGCCCTGTCGGGCCCGGATGGCCTGGCCGTCCTGTCGCCTCTACCGGCCCCGCCGGAGCGACCGGAGCGGCTGGCGTGGCTGGCGTTGCTGGCGTGGCTGACTAGGTTGCCTGGCAGCCCTGCCCGTTGTGCCCATCCTGTTGCCCGGCTGCCCTGTCGGCCCGACCACCCGGCTGCACAACTGCTTTGCTGCCGTGCCAACCAGACTGTCCAGCTCGTCCGGCTGTCCACAGGCCCTGTCGGCCCACACGCCTCGATCGTGGTGCTCGATTCCGGGCCGCTCTGCAGGCTCTCGTCAACCCTCCCTGCAGTCACCCGGCATTCGCCACCTTTTGTCCCGGCAGGCTCGCCTTTACCTCCCGTCGCGTCGCCGCCTCGCTGTGCCGCTCGCACTCGGGGGTCGGTGTCCCCTGTCTGGTCGTGTCACCGGGAGGCCGTGATGCTGGCTCGCGCCGGCCCCTGTGGCGGCAGCTTGTCGTTTGCGCGTGCTGCCGTCTTGGTGTGCCTGGGGCAGGGGGTCGGGCCTCTACGGCGGTTCTGCGATCGGTGGGGAGGCATGCTCGCGTGCCCTGACTCGCTGCTGCTCGGGTCGAAGCAGGAGGAGGAAGGGCGAGGGCCGGTGGGTTGGGTTGCGGGCAGGTGAGTCGAGGCCCGCGGTAGGCGGGATAGCTGCGTGCGGCGGGGTGTGGGTGCTGTGGCGGGAAGGTGGGTGTGGAGGGGCCCGGGTGTGGGCGTGGGTGGGTGACGGCTTGGCGGCCGGTCGGATGAGCGGGGCGCGGGAGTTGTGGTGCTGGGGTGGGGTTAGGCGACGGGGGCGCGGTGGGCGATCTCGCGGGCGGCGTCCATGTAGGCCATCGCGCCGCTGGAGCCCGGGTCGTACGTCATCACCGACTGCCCATAGCTGGGTGCCTCCGACAGGCGGACGCTGCGGGGGATGACCGTGTTGAGCACCGTGTCGCCGAAGTGCGACCGGACCTCGTCCGCCACCTGAGAGGCCAGCCGGGTCCGCCCGTCGTACATCGTCAGGACGATGGTCGAGAGCTTCAGCGTCGGGTTGAGGTGTGCGCGGATCAGGTCGACGTTCCTGAGGAGCTGTCCGAGGCCCTCCAGGGCGTAGTACTCGCACTGGATCGGGATCATGACCTCCTCGGCCGCCACCAACGCGTTCACCGTCAGCAGGCCCAGGGAGGGCGGGCAGTCGATCACGATGTAGTCGAGGTCGATCGCGTCGTACGCCGCCAGCGCGCGCCTCAGGCGGGCCTCACGGGCCACCAGCGAGACCAGTTCGATCTCCGCGCCAGCCAGGTCGATGGTGGCCGGGGCGCAGTAGAGGTTCGGCATGTCGGGGACCTGCTTGACGATGTCCGCCATCGGGAGGTCGTCGACGAGGACCTGGTAGACGTCCGGCACGTCGCCGCGGTGCTCGGTGGCCAAGGCTGTGGAGGCGTTGCCCTGAGGGTCGAGGTCCACCACGAGGACGCGCTGCCCATGCATCGAAAGGGCGGCGGCGATGTTCACCGATGTGGTGGTCTTGCCCACTCCGCCCTTCTGGTTGGCCACCGCGATCACCCTGGTCTTGGATGGACGCGGCCACGTGCCGTCCCCGCCGTCGGGAGTCTGAGCGGCCGTCGGGGTTGCGGATGTTTCACGTGAAACCACTGAGCTGAGCGCCTCTCGTACCAACGGCGAATCACCGGGATTCAGGGGGGTCTGGGTCACGATGTCCATCCTTTCAACCAGTGGTGTGCCGGTGCCAGGAGTTGACTGTCGCGACACGCCCATTTCGGGCCAGCCAACCCCGCTTGGACTCTCGGACGGACGGCTGTCCGGCCAACCAAGACCGCTTGACGCGACTGGCACGACCGTCACCTCCTTCGTCGACGCCTGGCTCGCTCCGGCGTGCGACCCGCTACCACCCGAACCAGTGTTGCAGGCGGCTCGACCTTACCGTGCCCGACGGTCACAAGCTCGGCCGTTCGTGCCCCGATGGCCCGCAATTGGGACTCCGCCTCGGCGAGCTCCTCGGCGGCGCGCTCCCCCTTCATGGCGATCAGCTCGCCACCCTCGTGGAGCAGCGGCATGGCCCACTTCAGCAGGCGATCGAGCGGCGCGACGGCACGAGCGCTGGCGACGTCGAACTCGCGCTTGCCCGCCAGCTCCTCCGCCCGGCTGCGCAGCACCTCGACGTTGTCGAGCTTGAGCGCCTCGACACACTCCTCCAAGAAGACGGTACGGCGAAGCAGCGGCTCCAGGAGCGTGACCGTGATGTCCTGCCGGACGATCGCCAGCACGAGCCCGGGCAGCCCGGCGCCGGAGCCGATGTCCACCAGGTGCACGTCCGGGGGCACGGCCTCGGCCACGACCGCGCAGTTGAGCAGATGGCGATCCCAGATCCTGGGCACCTCACGCGGACCCAGCAGCCCGCGGACCACGCCGGGCCCCGCCAGCAGCTGGGCGAACGCGTTCGCGCGTTCCCAAGCCTCCCCGGCGAAGACGTCCCGCGCTATGTCCGGCGGCGCCGGAAGCTCATCGCTCACTGGTCGGTGGCCCTTTCTGGGGCTGGTGGCCCTTGTTCGGTGGGAAGCCGGGTGGTCTCTACCCAAGGCTAAAGGTGAGATCACAGTGGAAGACTAGCGGGCCGGTCTGAAGGCGACCTTTCAGCACGCCGCCGTCGGTGAGACCCGGTCCGGATGGAGAGCGTTAACAAGGATGATGCGCGCATAAATGCGCGCTATGACATACGTACAGGGATAAAAGAGCCTAAATGCGAAACGGCCGTCCACCACGCGTGCGTGCGGGCAGACGGCCGGATCGGATGGCGTAACACCCCTCAGGCGGGCAGGACCACCACGTAGCGGTGTGGCTCCTCGCCCTCGGACTCGCTGCGGAGCCCGGCGGCCGCCACCGCGTCGTGCACGATCTTGCGCTCGAAGGGGGTCATCGCGTGCAGCGACTTGGGCTCGCCGCCGTCCTTGACCTCGTTGGCGACCTCGGTGCCGAGCTTGGTCAGCTCGGCCCTGCGCCGCTCGCGGTAGCCCCCGACGTCGAGCATCAGGCGCGAGCGCTCGCCGGTCTGCCGGTGCACGGCGAGGCGGGTCAGCTCCTGGAGCGCCTCCAGGACCTCTCCCCCGGGACCGACGAGCTCGTTGCCCTTGAGCCCCACGACGGAGACCATGGCGCGGTCGCCCTCGACGTCCATGTCGATGTCGCCGTCGATGTCGGCGATGTCGAGAAGGCCCTCGACGTAGTCGGCAGCGATCTCGCCTTCCTGCTCCAGCGCGTTGAGATCAGGAGCCTTCTCCTGCTCGGCCTCGGTCATGGCCGGCCTCTCCTTCATGTTCAAGACTTCTTGCTGCCGGTGCGCTTGCTGCGGGACTGGCGGCTTGGCTGCTGCCTGACGATCTTAGGCTCCGGCGGGGGCGGAGGTGCCTGCTCTTCGGGCGTGGTCTTGCGGAGCTTGGCGAACAGGCCGGGCTTGGCCTCGATGGGGACCGCGTTGCCCTTGGCGTCGAACTGCGGCATCGGGTGCCGGCTGTAGAACCAGTGCTGCTGGCCCAGCGTCCACAGGTTGGTGGTGACCCAGTAGAGGATCAGGCCCAGGGGGAAGTTCAGGCTGAAGAAGGCGAACAGCGGCGAGATGTACATCAGGATCTTCTGCTGCTGCGCCATGGGGTTGTCCGGCATCTGGGCCATCGAGCGGGTGACGCTCTGCCGGACGGTGAGGAAGGTGGTGAGCGAGCTGATCGCGACGAAGCAGCCGATGATGATCTTCTCGCTGACCTGGGCGGCCTCGAAGAACGTGGCAGGAAGCGGGGCGCCCAGGATGAGGGCCTGCTTGGCGCTGTCGACCAGCTCCTGCGTCATCCCGAACTTCGGCTGGTCCGCCGCGATCGCCCGGAGCACGGTGAACATCGAGATGAAGATCGGGAATTGGGCCACGACAGGGAGACAGCCGCCGAGGGGGTTGGCGCCCGCACCCTGGTACAGCGCCATGACCTCCTGGTTCATGCGCTGCTTGTCGTTCTTGTAGCGCTTGCGGAGCTCCTGGACCTTCGGCGCCAGCTCCTGCATCTTTCGCGACGAGCGCATCTGCTTGAGGAACAGCGGGAAGATCAAAATCCGCATGCAGATGGTCAGCGTGATGATGGTGAGCGCCCAGGTCAAACCGCTGTTCGGGTCGAGCACCGTGCTGTATGCCTGGTGGATCCAGGTAATGACTTGGGCGACGGCTGTGTACAGCCAGTTGAGCCAGGACAGCTCCACCGAGCTATCTCCCTTGCGTTTCGTGGGACCGGACCGGGCGTGGGGGCACCGGGTCTATACCTCCGGGATGGAATGGGTGGCACCGCCCGATGCGCCGGACAGTCAGCCAAATGCCGCGCAACGCTCCGTGCGTGGCGATCGCCTCGAGTCCATACGCACTGCAGGACGGGTAGAAACGGCAGCGTGGACCCAGCATCGGGCTGATGAACGCCCGGTAGAACCGGATCGGGATGATCAGCGCCCGAGCGGCGAGGCTCGGCGTCACCCCTTGCGGCTGCTCCGTCATTTTTGTCCACCCGTCGAGGACTCGCGCCGCCTGAGCAAACGTTCCAGTGCGGAGTCGAGCTCGGCGGCCAGAAGCTCGAATCGCGCGGACGCGGCCGGTGGATTGGCGCGTACCACCAGCAGGCTACCTCGCGGCAGCCGGTCGAGACGGTCCCGCATCAGGTGTCGGAGCCGTCGCTTGACCTTGTTCCGGGTCACGGCGCCGCCTACGGCCTTGCTCACCACGAAACCCACTCGAGGGGACTCTTCCCCCGAAGTGGCGAAATGCACCACCAGAGTCGGACGACCAGCGCGCTTACCGCGCCTGACCGCCGCCTCGAACTCTTCCCCGCGCCGCATGCGGGAGTGACGGGACAGCACCGTATACGCCTAACGCCCGCCGGCATGACGCACCGACGGGCCATATACGCGCGGAACGATCAGGCCGACAGCTTCTCGCGGCCCTTGCGGCGGCGAGCGGCGAGGATGGCGCGACCGGCCCGGGTGCGCATCCGCAGCCGGAAGCCGTGGGTCTTCGCGCGGCGACGGTTGTTCGGCTGGAAAGTACGCTTGCTCACGGGTGGGCTCCAGGCTTGAAGGTGCGCCACAAGGGCGCTGTACACACATGGATGGCCTGCCAGGGAAGCGAGGGCACGCGAAATAGCCGTCGCGTGACAAGCCGACCGTCGTACGTTACGGGGGAAGTACCCCTCAGGTCAAACTGGACGGGTTATCCACCTTTCCACAGGCGACTTTTCCACCGTCGAGCCTGCGTCCACAGTATGTGCACCCAGGTGCCACTAGGCTGTGGACAATGCCTTGAACACAGCTGTGCACATAGATACTGTCGGCCCTTCCGAAGCCGCTAAAGGGCTGTGCACAACCTGTGGATCTCCTGTGGAGGGCCTGGGCATGGAGCCCGGCCGCCACGTTGTGGACGAAGGGGCCGCCGATCACCGCGGGCGGCCGCGCTTGTGGATAAACGATCGCGGGGGGCCGCGAGAGGAAGGAGGGGGAGCCGCACCATGAACGGTGTCGACCTCGGCACGGTATGGGCGAGGGCCCTGAGCAACTTCCTCAACGAGAACGTGCCGATCCAGCAGCGTACGTGGCTCGGAATGGTGCGCCCGATCGCGCTGGCGAACGACACGATCGTGCTCGGCGTCCCCAACGACTTCCTCAAGGACCTCATCGAGGGCAAACTGCGCCCGCTCGTGGCGCACGCGCTGTCACAGGAGCTCGGCCGGACCATGCGACTGGCCGTGATGATCGACACCACGGCGCCGGAGCCGCCGACGATCGACTCTCATCAACAGCCTGTGACTCACAGTTATCCCCAGAATGTGGAGAGCCAGCCGCTCTACGCACAGCCCGCGCCATCGCAGCACCAGCAGGCTTTGGAGCCTCCACAGTTCTATTCTCCACAGCCTGAGCCGCCCCAGATATCCACCGAATATCCACAGCCGGGCTTCTCTTTTGAACAGGCGAAGCCGTACACACCGCCTGTGGAAAAGGAGCCTGAGCCGGCGCCGAACCGGTGGGAAGCGAAGAGCAACAAGCCCAGCGAACCGGCCAGACTTAATCAGAAGTACACATTCGAGACATTCGTCATTGGGGCCAGCAACCGGTTCGCCCACGCGGCGGCCGTGGCGGTCGCCGAATCCCCCGCGAAGGCGTACAACCCGCTCTTCATCTACGGCGACTCGGGGCTGGGGAAGACGCACCTGCTGCACGCGATCGGGCACTATGCACAGAGCCTGTACGACGGCGCGCGGGTCAGATACGTGAGCTCCGAGGAGTTCACCAACGACTTCATCAACAGCATCCGCGACCACAAGGCCGACGGCTTCCGCGGCCGCTATCGCGCGATCGACATCCTGCTTGTGGACGACATCCAGTTCCTGGAGGGCAAGGAGCAGACCCAGGAGGAGTTCTTCCACACCTTCAACACCCTCCACAACGCCAACAAGCAGATCGTCATCTCCAGCGACCGCGCGCCGAAGCAGCTGACCACGCTGGAGGACCGGCTGCGCAACCGGTTCGAGTGGGGCCTGATCACGGACGTCCAGCCGCCGGAGCTGGAGACCCGGATCGCGATCCTCAGGAAGAAGGCCATCCAGGAGGGCCTGGCCGCGCCGCCCGAGGTGCTGGAGTACATCGCCAGCCGCATCTCCACCAACATCCGCGAACTCGAGGGCGCCCTGATCAGGGTCACCGCGTTCGCCAGCCTCAACAGGCAGGGTGTGGACCTGCAGCTCGCCGAGGTGGTGCTCAAGGATCTGATCACCTCGGAGTCCGACACCGAGATCACCATCGCGGCGATCATGACCGAGACCGCCAACTACTTCGGCATCAGCATCGACGACCTGTGCGGCACCTCACGCAGCCGGGCGCTCGTCAACGCCCGACAGATCGCCATGTATCTGGCCCGCGAGCTGACCGAGCTGTCGCTGCCCAAAATCGGCCAGCAGTTCGGCCGCGACCACACCACGGTCATGCACGCCGAGCGGAAGATCCGCTCGCTCATCGCCGAGCGCCGGTCGATGTACAACCAGGTCAACGAGCTGACTTTGCGTATCAAGCGGACATCCCGCGGGGCCTGAACATCATGCACAGCCTGTGGAAAACACTGTGGATCTGCGGAAACGCCGAAACCCACCGGCTCTTCGCCACACAATGCCCGGAAAAATCCCCCACAGGGCCTGGGGACAAGGTTGGGGACACCCTGGGGAGAACCTGGGGACTACTCGTGGATAACGTGTGGACGGCCTGTGAACAGGCGATCTGGGACTCCAGCCGCGTCCCTTTTACCCCGTGGACAACTTGTGGAAACCTCGTGGATAACCCGTGGATGAAGGCACCAAGATCTGGGGACAGCCTGTGTGCACAGACTCGTCATCCCCAGGCGCGCGAGTTCTCCCCAGGCGTCACCCACACCCCCGGTGGATGAAAACAGGGCTGCTGACCAGCCAGAACGATGGTTGTCCACAGTTTCCACAGCCCCTAGTGTGATGACCTCTTATCTCTCTAACAAAGAAACTCAAGACCCATAGAGGGGTTCTCCCGGAGCTCAGGTGCGGGAGAGTGAACACTTGAATCAACGACGAACCCAGGAGGCCGATCCATCGTGATGTTCCGAATCGAGCGAGACGTTCTCGCTGAGGCGGTGGCATGGACGGCACGCAGCCTCCCGGCGCGCCCGTCGGTGCCCGTGCTCGCAGGCATGCGTCTGGAGGTCACCGAGGGCCAGCAGCTGAAGCTGTCCGGCTTCGACTACGAGGTCTCCGCCGAGGTGACGCTCGAACTCCAGACCGGTGAGGCCGGCGTCGTGCTGGTCTCGGGCAAGCTGCTCGCCGAGATCACCCGCGCACTTCCTGCACAGCCTGTGGACTTCGTGGTGGACGGCGCCAAGGCGGTCGTCACCTGCGGCAGCGCTCGATTCACACTGCTGACCATGCCTGTGGAGGACTATCCGTCCCTCCCGGCCATGCCGCCGGCCGCCGGCCGGGTGGGCAGCGACGTGTTCGCCTCCGCCGTCGGCCAGGTCGCCGTCGCCGCCGGCCGGGACGACACCCTGCCGATGCTCACCGGCGTGCGGATGGAGATCGAGGGCGACACCGTGACCCTCGCCGCGACCGACCGCTACCGGCTCGCCGTACGCGAGCTGAAGTGGCAGCCGGGCCAGCCCGACTTCGCCGCCATCGCCATGATCCCCGGCAAGACCCTCGCCGACACGGCCAAGGCGCTCGGCACGACCGGCGCGGAGGTGGAGATCGCGCTCAGCTCCGCCGGCGGCACCGGCGAAGGCATGATCGGCTTCTCCAGCGCCGGACGGCGGACCACCACGCGGCTGCTCGACCCCGAGTTCCCCAAGTACCGGTCGCTGCTGCCCACGGAGTTCTCCGCCCGCGCGGACTTGTCCACAGGGCCGTTCGTGGAGGCGGTCAAGCGCGTTGCCCTGGTCGCCGAGCGCAACACCCCGGTGCGGCTGGCGTTCAAGAGCGGCGAGGTCGTGCTCGAGGCGGGCAGCGGCGACGAGGCGCAGGCCGTCGAGGCCCTGCCTGTGGATTACGAGGGCGAGGAGATGAACATCGCCTTCAACCACCAGTTCCTGCTCGAGGGACTGGGGGCCATCGACTCGGATGTTGCGCGACTTCAGATGACCACGTCGACGAAGCCCGCTATCCTCACCGGTGGCAAGCCTGTGGATGACGGAGCCGCTACGGACTACCGTTACCTGATCATGCCCATCCGCCTGTCAGGCTGATCCTGTCATCGGGGATGATGGAAGTCTGACAAGGGGGTAGGACAACATGCAGATCGGCATGGTCGGACTGGGCAAAATGGGCGGCAACATGGCCGAACGCCTGCGCCGCGGAGGTCACGACGTCGTCGGCTACGACCGCGATCCCGCGATCAGCGACGTGGGCAGCCTCAAGGAGCTGGTCGAGCGCCTGCAGAAGCCGCGGGCGATCTGGGTCATGGTGCCCGCAGGCAAGCCCACCCAGGCGACGGTCGACGATCTCGGCGAGCTGCTCGACCCCGGTGACATCGTCGTCGACGGCGGAAACTCCCACTATGTGGACGACCAGAAACACGCCGCCGAGCTGGCCGAGAAGGGCATCGGCTTCGTCGACTGCGGCGTGAGCGGCGGCGTCTGGGGCCTCAAGAACGGCTACGCGCTCATGTGCGGCGGCGACCAGGCCAACGTCGACCGGCTCATGCCGATCTTCGAGACGCTCAAGCCCGAGGGCGAGGACGGCTTCGTGCACGCGGGCGAGGTCGGCGCCGGGCACTTCGCGAAGATGGTCCACAACGGCATCGAGTACGGCATGATGCAGGCGTTCGCGGAGGGCTGGGAGCTGCTCGAGGCCTCCGACGTCGTCAAGGACGTCAAGGGCTCGTTCAAGAGCTGGCGCACCGGCACCGTGATCCGCTCCTGGCTGCTCGACCTGATGGTCCGGGCGCTGGACGACGACGAGCACCTCGAGCAGCTCCGAGGTTATGCACAGGACTCCGGGGAGGGCCGGTGGACGGTGCAGGCGGCTGTGGACCACGCGGTTCCGCTGCCGGTCATCACCGCCTCGCTGTACGCCAGGTTCGCCTCGCGGCAGGACGACTCGCCCGCGATGAAGGTGGTCGCGGCGCTGCGCAACCAGTTCGGCGGCCATGCGACCACCTCCGCGGAGGGCAGCACCGAAAAGGGGGCCGACTCCCCCGGCGCCGACGTGATCCCGCCGCGCGAGACCGAGCGTCGGTGACCACAGGCATCCCCGAGGCGCACTAACCTCGTGGGGTGCATGTCGCCCACCTCTCGCTGACCGACTTCAGGTCGTACGCGTCCGTGGAGCTCGGCCTGGAGCCGGGCGTCACGGCGTTCGTGGGGCCCAACGGCCAGGGCAAGACCAACCTGGTCGAGGCCCTCGGCTACGTCGCGACGCACTCGAGTCACCGGGTGTCGAGCGACGCGCCGCTGGTGCGCAAGGGCGCCACGCGGGCGATCGTGCGCTGCGCCGTCCACAGGGACGACCGCCGGGCGCTGGTCGAGCTGGAGCTCAACCCGGGGCGGGCCAACCGCGCCAGGCTCAACCGCTCCCCCGTGTCCAGGGCCCGCGACGTCGTCGGCCTGCTGCGTACGGTGCTGTTCGCCCCCGAGGACCTCTCGCTGTCCAAGGGCGACCCGGCCGAGCGGCGCCGATTCCTCGACGACCTCCTGGTGGCCAGGACGCCCAGGTTCGCCGGCGTCCGGGCCGACTACGACCGGGTGCTCAAGCAGCGCGGCGCGCTCCTGCGTACGGCCGCGCAGGCCCGCAGGGGCAGCAGGAGCGCCAGACGGGCCGAGAGCGACAGCGGGTTCACCGCGGCCGGCGCGGGCGACGTGCTGAGCACCCTGGAGGTGTGGGACGCCCACCTCGCCAGGCACGGCGCGGAGCTCCTCCGGGCCCGGCTGGAGCTCGTCGAGGCGCTGCGCCCGCTGGTGGCCGGCGCCTACTCCGCGCTCGCTCCCGGGAGCGACCCCGCGACGCTGGCCTACCGCAGCACGTTGTCCACAGGTGGGGATACGGATGAGGGTGTCTCGGAGGACGAAGCCGCCGGTGAGCGGGGATCTTTCGATACACAGACGTTATCCACAGACTTGGGGAAAACCCTTGAAGAACGGCTGCGGGAGCGGCTATTGGAGGTCCGCTCAGCGGAGCTCGAGCGCGGCGTCACGCTCGTCGGACCTCACCGCGACGACCTGATCCTCGGCCTGGGTGACCTGCCCGCCCGGGGCTACGCCAGCCATGGCGAGTCCTGGTCGTTCGCGCTGGCGCTGCGGCTGGCGGCGTACGACCTGCTGCGGGCCGACGGCGGCGATCCCGTGCTGATCCTCGACGACGTGTTCGCCGAGCTCGACAGCCAGCGCAGGCGGCGGCTGGCCGAGATCGTCGCGCCGGCCGAGCAGGTGCTCATCACCGCCGCCGTGCCGGACGACGTGCCCGCGGAGCTGGTGGGAGGCCGGTTCGACGTCGCAGAAGGGAGCGTGACCCGTGTCCGCTGACGACAACCCCGCGGCCAGGGGAGCCGCGATGGCCAGGGAGAAGCTCGCCCAGGCCAAGGCCGACGCGGCCAAGCGCGGCCAGCTCCCCCGGCGCGAACCCAGGCGCAAGGCGGCGGGGCCACGTAGGGAGGGCGGCGATCCACAGCTTTTCGGACGTGCCATTGCCGACCTCCTGGCCGACCGCGGCTGGGAGCGTTCGGCGGCGGTCGGCGGGGTGTTCGGGCGCTGGATCGACATCGTGGGTCCTGACCTGGCCGCCCACACCAAGCCCGAGTCTTTCGAGGACGGCGAGGTGCTGATCGCGGCCGACTCCACGGCCTGGGCGACGCAGGTGCGGCTGCTCGCGCGCACCCTCGTCCGCCGGCTCAACGAGGAGCTCGGCGACGGCACCGTCACAAAGGTCAAGGTCAGAGGCCCGCAGAACGGCCCCCGGCCGTCCGGAGGGCTGCGGGTGACCGGAAGCCGGGGCCCTGGCGACACCTACGGATAGCCTCGATCAGCGGTTTTCCGCAGCAGGCACTTTTGCTGCTCCGGTTGGGCCCCAGGGGCGATCAGAAAGCCACAGACGCGATAAGCCCCCTTTCCGAAGGGGGGATGCTTACCAGGGGGCAAAACGAGCTAGGAGCCATCACAGGCGCGTTCCTTGCCACCTTCGGCCGCCGGACCCGGTAGACTGAAGACGGATTCCGGACACGTCCGCTTGCGTGTCACCCCGGCGGTAAGCCGACTTCCCTTGGGTGACCGCGCATCGGGGCACTCACGACGGTGACGGGCACGGTAGGGGCAGCTTTCGCAGGTCGATGGCCTCCCCCGCCGCGTGTCCGCGGCAGGAGGATTTCGCAGTTGTCCTACGACGCTAGCTCTATCACCGTACTCGAGGGGCTTGAGGCGGTTCGCAAGCGCCCGGGTATGTATATCGGCTCCACCGGTGAGCGCGGCCTGCACCACCTCGTCTACGAGATTGTGGACAACGCGGTGGACGAGGCCCTAGCCGGTTACTGCTCCCGGATCGACATCACGCTCTTGGCCGACAACGGCGTACGCGTGGTCGACAACGGCCGTGGCATCCCCACTGGCATCATGCCGAAGGAGAACCGTTCGGCGGTCGAGGTCGTGCTGACCACGCTCCACGCGGGCGGCAAGTTCGACAGCCAGTCCTACGCGGTCTCCGGCGGCCTCCACGGCGTCGGCTCGGCCGTCGTCAACGCGCTGTCCACCGCCATGGACGTCGAGATCAAGCAGAACGGCCACTTCTGGCGCCAGCGCTACGAGATGTCCAAGCCCCTCGCGCCGCTGGCCAAGGGCGAGGGCACCGACGAGACCGGCACCACGATCACGTTCTGGCCCGACCCCGAGATCTTCGAGACCACCGCCTGGAACTATGAGACGTTCTCGCGCCGCTTCCAGGAGACGGCCTTCCTCAACAAGGGCCTGACGATCACGCTCACCGACGAGCGCCCCGATCACATCAACGGCGAGGTCCACACCGTCACCTACTGCTACGAGGGCGGTCTGACCGACTTCGTCCAGCACCTCAACACCAAGAAGGAGGCGGCGCACGCGTCGATCATCTCCTTCGAGGAGGAGGGCGACGGCATCGCGGTCGAGATCGCCATGCAGTGGAACAACTCCTACTCCGAGTCGGTCTACACCTTCGCCAACATGATCAACACCGCGGAGGGCGGCACCCACGAGGAGGGCTTCCGCGCGGCGCTGACGACGATCGTCAACCGCTACGCCCGCGAGCAGAAGTTCCTCAAGGAGGGCAAGGACGACAACCTCTCCGGCGAGGACGTCCGCGAGGGCCTGACCGCGATCATCTCGGTCAAGCTGGCCGAGCCGCAGTTCGAGGGCCAGACCAAGGCCAAGCTGGGCAACACCGAGGCCAAGTCGTTCGTGCAGAAGGCCTGCAACGACCACCTGCGCGACTGGTTCGAGCGCAACCCCGGCGAGGCCAAGGACATCATCAACAAGTCGCTGCAGGCCTCGCGCGCCCGCATGGCCGCCCGCCAGGCCCGCGACCTGACCAGGCGCAAGTCGCTGCTCGAATCGGGCAGCGGCCTGCCGGGCAAGCTGGCCGACTGCCAGTGGAACGACCCGGAGAAGTGCGAGCTGTTCATCGTCGAGGGCGACTCGGCCGGCGGCTCGGCCAAGGGCGGCCGCGACTCGCGCTTCCAGGCGATCCTGCCCATCCGCGGCAAGATCCTCAACGTCGAGAAGGCGCGGATCGACAAGGTCCTCAAGAACAACGAGGTCCAGGCGCTGATCACCGCTCTGGGCACCGGTGTGCACGACGAGTTCGACATCGCCAAGCTGCGCTACCACAAGGTCATCCTCATGGCCGACGCCGACGTCGACGGCCAGCACATCAACACGCTGCTGCTGACGCTGCTGTTCCGGTTCATGAGGCCGCTGATCGAGGCCGGCCACGTCTACCTGTCGTGCCCGCCGCTCTACAAGATCAAGTGGGACCGCAAGGGCGAGGACGCCTCCTACGCGTACTCCGACACCGAGCGCGACGCGGTCATCGCCGAAGGGATCGCCAACGGCAAGGCCGACCCGCGGCCGCGGGACAACGTACAGCGCTTCAAGGGTCTCGGCGAGATGAACGCGGGCCAGCTCTGGGAGACCACGATGAACCCGGAGACCCGGCTGCTGCGCCTGGTCACGCTCGACGACGCGGCGCAGGCCGACGACCTGTTCAGCGTGCTCATGGGCGAGGACGTGGAAGCCCGGCGCGACTTCATCATCCGTAACGCGCGCGACGTCCGCTTCCTCGACGTTTAGTTAGAAAAGGGATCATCACCTGTGACGGACGTGAACACCACTCCCCCGGCTGAGCGCATCGAGCCTGTGGACATCCAGTCCGAGATGCAGCGCAGTTACATGGACTACGCGATGTCGGTCATCGTGTCCAGGGCGCTGCCGGACGTCCGCGACGGTCTCAAGCCGGTGCACCGGCGAGTGCTCTACGCGATGTACGACGGTGGCTACCGTCCCGACCGCGGCTACTTCAAGTGCGCCCGCGTCGTCGGTGACGTGATGGGCACCTACCACCCCCACGGCGACACCTCGATCTACGACGCGCTGGTACGACTGGCGCAGCCGTGGTCGCTGCGTTACCCGCTGGTCGACGGGCAGGGCAACTTCGGCTCGCCGGGCAACGACCCGGCGGCGGCGATGCGTTACACCGAGTGCAAGCTCGCGCCCGTCGCCATGGAGATGCTGCGCGACATCGACAAGGACACCGTCGACTTCCGCCCCAACTACGACGGCAAGTCGCAGGAGCCCGACGTCCTGCCGGCGCGCTTCCCGCAGCTGCTGGTCAACGGCTCGGGCGGCATCGCCGTCGGCATGGCCACCAACATCCCGCCGCACAACCTGCGCGAGGTCGCCTCGGCGGTCAAGTGGGCCCTGGAGAACCCCGAGGCCGGCGACGAGGAGCTGCTCGAAGCCTCGATCAGGCTGGTCAAGGGGCCCGACTTCCCCACCAAGGCGCTGATCGTCGGGCGGCGGGGCATCGAGGACGCCTACCGCACCGGGCGCGGCTCGATCACCATGCGGGCCGTGGTCGAGGTCGAGGAGGACAAGGGGCGGCAGGCGCTCGTCGTCACTGAGCTGCCGTACCAGGTCAACCCCGACAACCTCGCCCTCAAGATCGCCGAGCTGGTGCGCGAGGGCAAGCTGACCGGCATCGCCGACGTACGCGACGAGAGCTCCTCGCGGGTGGGGCAGCGCCTGGTGATCGTGCTCAAGCGCGACGCGGTCGCCAAGGTCGTGCTCAACAACCTGTACAAGCACACCCAGCTCCAGGACACCTTCGGCGCCAACATGCTGGCCCTGGTCGACGGGGTGCCGCGCACGCTGCGGCTCGACCAGTTCATCCGGCACTACGTCGCGCACCAGATCGAGGTCATCGTCCGCCGGACGCGCTACCTCCTGCGCAAGGCCGAGGAGCGCGCCCACATCCTGCGCGGCCTCCTGAAGGCCCTTGAGCGGCTCGACGACGTCATCGCCCTCATCCGGGCCTCGGAGTCCGCCTCGCACGCCCAGCAGGGCCTCATGGCGCTGCTGGAGATCGATGAGGTGCAGGCTCAGGCCATCCTCGACATGCAGCTGCGCAAGCTGGCCGCCCTGGAGCGGCAGGCCATCCAGGACGAGTACGACTCCCTGATGACGCAGATCGCCGAGTACAACGCGATCCTGGCCAGCGAGGCCCGCCAGCGGGAGATCATCAACGAGGAGCTCGCCGAGATCGTCGGCCGCTACGGCGACGAGCGGCAGACCGAGATCATCGCCTACGACGGCGACATGTCGATCGAGGACCTCATCGCCGAGGACGAGATCGTCGTCACGATCACCCGGGGCGGCTACGCCAAGCGCACGCGTACGGACCTCTACCGGGCGCAGAAGCGCGGCGGCAAGGGCGTGCGCGGCGCCCAGCTGCGCCAGGACGACATCGTCGACCACTTCTTCGTCACCACGACGCATCACTGGTTGCTGTTCTTCACGAACAAGGGCCGGGTGTACCGGGTCAAGGCGTACGAGCTGCCCGACGCCGGACGTGACGCGCGTGGCATGCATCTCGCGAACCTTTTGGCGATGCAGCCCGACGAAACAGTTATGGAGGTTCTCGACCTACGCGACTACGACGTCGCCCCCTACCTCGTGCTCGCCACCCGCAGCGGGCTGGTCAAGAAGACCCGCCTGTCCGAGTACGACTCCCCCAGGTCCGGTGGCCTCATCGCGATCAACCTACGGGATGACGACGAGGTCATCGGAGCCCGCCTGGTCTCCGAGCAGGATGACCTGCTGCTGGTCTCCAAGGGAGCCCAGTCGATCAGGTTCACCGCTTCCGACGAGGCGCTGCGGCCCATGGGCCGCGCGACCAGCGGTGTGATCGGCATGAGGTTCCTCGACGGTGACGAACTTCTCGCCATGAATCGACTCGCCGACGGTCAAGATGTGCTTATCGCCACGGAGGGTGGGTACGCAAAACGGACGCCAGTGGAGCAGTATCCAGTTCAAGGACGTGGCGGTAGGGGCGTGCTTACTGCGAAAATCGTGTCTTCCCGTGGCAAGCTGGTCGGTGCCGTCATGGTCAACCCAGAGGACGAGGTCTTCGCGATCACGTTCGCCGGCGGGGTGATCCGGACGAGTGCCGGTGAGATCAAGCAGTCCGGCCGCCAGACCATGGGAGTGCGATTGATGAATCTCGCCGAAGGAGACAGCGTGGTGGCCCTCGCCCGGAACGCGGAGTCGATGGAGACTTCGGTGGAAACTGAGGAAGACGGGGGAGGAGAGTAGTTCATGAGCGCCCAGGGTGGCTCCGCCAGGACAAAGGCGGCTTCGGGTAACGGACAACAGCCGAAGAAGCCCAACGAAACCGAGATCTTCGGCGCGATCGACGACGGCAAGGACACGTCGCCCGCGCAGGGCAAGCCAGGTCCGCCCAAGGAGGAGTCGCGGTCAACGGCCCCCGCGCCGTCACCCATGCCCACGCCGTCCGCTCCTGGCCCTGGCCCCGGTGGTCCTGGTCCTGGCCCCGGTCCGGGTTCCGGTCCTGGTTCCGGCCCGCAGCCTCCGGAGGGCAACGACACGGTCCGCGTCCGTCCGTCGCTCGCCACCGAGGCCCCGCCCGCTCTCGAGCTGCCCAACAAGAAGAAGTCGTCGAACTCCTCGGGGTCCCGGCTCCCCCGCAAGGCCCACCTGGTCCTGCGCCGTGTCGAGCCGTGGTCCGCCATGAAGTTCAGCTTCGTGGTGTCCCTGGTCTGCTTCGTGGTGCTGTTCGTGGCGGTGGCCGTCCTGTACGGCGTGCTGTCGGCCCTGGGCGTGTTCGACTCGCTGGTCGACCTGGTCAACCAGCTCGGCCAGGGGGAGCAGGGGCAGAGCTCCATCCCCATCAACATCGCCTCCTGGTTCGAGCCGGTGCGCATTCTCGGCTACACGGCACTGATCGGCGCCGTGAACGTCGTACTGATCACCGCGCTGTCCACGTTGGGGGCGGTCATCTACAACATCGCCTCTGACCTGGTCGGAGGCGTCGAGGTGACCTTCAGCGAGGCCGAGTAGTCGTGGCGCTCGCGCCGGACCCGTGGGCGGGGACGGCGCGAGCAGCACGCCGGAGGCGGTAAGCTTTTCCTCATCCGAACAACCAGTTCGCCTCCGTCCTGCGGATGCGATAACGTTCGGTGTGCGCGGGGCTATAGCTCAGACGGTTAGAGCGCTTCCCTGATAAGGAAGAGGTCCCAGGTTCAAGTCCTGGTAGCCCCACCCAGCTCAAAGGCCAGATCCCGAGATTGCGGATCTGGCCTTTTGGTCGTTTGCCACCAAGATCGTCAGGTGTCAGTCCACATCGACAGCAGGCAGACCTTCGAACGGTGCCGGCCGAGATCGAGTTGGACGTCGAGATGCAGCTTGCCCCGTACTATGCACCCGGACTTGACCAGCCCGTGTGTCGCGTACGGCTTCACGCACGTAGTCGAGTACGCCTTGAGGTGATCGTGTAGAGCTGATCGTGCCCAGGCGGCGGTGTACCCGCACAGAATGGGCCCATGGCGAAACTCTCCTACGCCGACGCGGCCAAGCTGGTCGGGGGCGAGAGCCCGGTGCTGGAGGCGCTGAACAAGGCCACCGGCGGGCTCCTGCTCACCGCAACGGCGGGCGGAAGCGAGCTCGCGGTCAGCTTGTTCGACGCAAAGGGCGAACTGGCCAGGCTGAGCACCGACCTGGTCACCGGCCTGGCCGACAGATTGCGCGGCTTGCGCAGGTACGAAAGGACCGACCGGCTGGCCGCCGCGCAGAGGGTGCTCGTCCTGACCGCCTACTTCGACGCGGTACGGCAGACCGAACTGCCCTTCGACTCCGCCCAGCTGCGTCTGAGCAGGCCGGTCGAAATGACCGTTGCCACAGGCAATGCGTGGAAAGGCGGCCGTCTCGGCACGCTGGCAGGGATCTTGCTGGATACCGACATCCCCAGCCACTCCCCACGCGATCGCCAGGACACGATGGCCCGTTCGCTGGATCTGTACTACCGCTCGCTCGGCGATGACCTGATCGCCTACCTTGCCGAGCAGCCAATGTGGGCGGCCGCGCCGGAGGCCGCCCGCAAGCGCTTCGCCCAAGTGCTGCGCGAGGAGGTGCCGCACGCGGCGCTGCGCCGGTACAACGAGCTGTTCACTCGCCTGGCCACGGAATTCCCCGAGGTGGCCTACTGGGCCGCGCGGCTTGACCACGAGGCGACCAGGAGCGAGGTGCGCGAGCTCGGTATGGGGCTGGCGGACCTGGGCCGCATGCTCGAGGGCATCGCCACGGGCCGGGCGCCCGACGAGCGCAGGCAGGCGCTGACCCGCCGCTACCGCAGGCAGTTGGAGCGGCCGATCGTGGCCACCGGCGACGTACCGGAAGGGCTCGTCATCCCGTCATTGGAGGCCGGCTACGTCAACCCGCGCTACCGGGTGGCTCCGGTGATCCGCGCCGACCGGCTCGATGAGGAGCCCTGGTGGCATGACCACGAGGTCAGGGACGACCTGCAGGATTACCTCATCGGCCACCTGACGTCCCTGCACGCGGTGGAGGGGCCGCTGATCGTGCTGGGGCAGCCGGGTTCGGGCAAGTCTCTGCTCACCAAGATCCTTTCCGCACGGTTACCGGCCACGGATTTCATGGCCGTGCGCGTCGTGCTGCGGGAGGCGCCGGCCGACACCGACCTGCAGAGTCAGATCGAGCACGCGATCCGCGACGCGACGGGCGAGCAGTTGTCGTGGCCCTCCCTGGTGCGCGCGGCCGGCGACGCGCTCCCCGTCATCATCTTCGACGGATTCGACGAGTTGCTCCAGGCGACGAACATCGGCCAGAGCGACTATCTGGAGCAGGTCGTACGCTTCCAGGAACGGGAGGCCGACCAGGGCAGACCGGTCGCGGTCATCGTCACGAGCCGCACGGCGGTGGCCGACCGGGCGCGGATCCCGCCCGGCGGAGCTGTGGCCGTACGCCTGGAACCCTTCGACGAGCAGCAGGTGAGCTGCTGGCTGGAGGTATGGAACGCCGCCAATGCCGCCTTTTACGACCGCCGCGGCTTGTCGCCGTTGCCGACGGCAGCGGTGCTGCGCCAGCCGGATCTGGCTTCGCAGCCGTTGCTCCTGCTCATGCTCGCGCTCTACGACGCGGGTGACGACGTGCTGCGGATGGAGGGCTCTGAGCTGGGTTCGGCGGAGCTGTACGAGCGCATCCTGGTGCGGTTCGCCGAACGCGAGATCGGCAAGTCCGCGCCAGGCCTGCGAGGGGACGCGCTGCGCTCTGCCGTGGAGCAGGAACTGCTACGCCTGTCGGTGGCAGCGTTCGCGATGTTCAACCGGGGCCGTCAGTGGGCGACCGAGGAAGAGCTGTCCCGTGACCTCACCGCCCTGCTCGGCATCCCTCCTGCGGCTCCGGCCACAAGTTTCGCGGTCCCTTCGACGCAGGGCCAGACGGTCGTCGGCCGGTTCTTCTTCGTCCACCAGGCTCAGGCCATCCGCGCCGGCTCGACACTGACCACCAGCGAGTTCCTGCACGCCACGTTCGGCGAGTTCCTGGTGGCCCGCCTGATCGCCAGAGAATTGGCTGCTCTGTCCGCGGTCAACGAGGTGACTGCGGCACGCGGCCGGGCGTCCGCGGACGACGCGTTCCTGCGCTCGCTCTTGTCCTTCGCCCCGCTGACCAGCCGCGGCCAGGTCATGGACTTCCTCGCGGCGCTCACCCACCACGACGATGGGCTGCGCCGCCTGCTGCTCAGGTTCTTCACCGCCTGCCTCGAACCCGGCAGGGAGCAGGCAAGCGGCGGCTACGAGCCCGCGCCCCTGTCCGGCCCCGCCCGATACGCCGCATACTCCGCGAACCTGCTCCTTCTGGTGACGCTGGCCACGCCGAGCGTCACCGGGGGCGAGCTCTTCCCCGCCGAACGCCATCCGGTGACGGCATGGCGCAGGTGCGCGATGTTGTGGCGTTCGCAGTTCACGGGAGAGCAGTGGCGGGAGCTGGTCACACGGGTGCGAGTGGAGCGGATCTGGCATGAGGACGACCGGGACGTCGTCGTCGGTCTCGGCGCCTGGGACCCGCCGGCGCTGGACATCTACTGGACGCACCACATGGAGCCGGGCCATCCGGCGCGCGGATGGCCCGGCTTGCGGATCATGAACACAAGGGACCTGCGCCGGGAGAGCTACTTCGTCTGCGATTCCGGGCAGGACGTCGTCTGGCACGCCATCGAGCCCTTCCAGACAGCGCCTACCACGGGCGAGAGCAAAGTCCCGCCTTGGGAGGGAGTCACTCAGTTCGGAGCCGTGGATGGCGGGCACGCCATGTCTCCCATCCACGCCATGATGAGACTCTGGCTGGTGTCGGGCCAGGCGGTCACGTCCGAGCAGCTGCTGGAGGCCTATGAGACGTGCCTGTTCGCCATCAACGCAAGACGTTCTGGCGAAACCGATCTCCTGAGTGAGTATCTGGCGGCCGTGCTGCGGCAGCTTGCCGCCGACCGAGATCGTCTCCCCGCCGTGCGGCGGGCTCGGCTGCACGATCTCATCAGCCCCGAGCTGCGGTCGCACCCGGCCGTGGACCACTGGACCCGCGAGGCCTTCGGTACGTAGCGCACGCCGACCGGCGGTCGCTTGCAGGCGGAGCGGCCAGCGACCGAGGCGGATCATGACCGTGTCGTTCGCGCTGAGCCTGACCACCTACGAGGTCGTGCGACGCTGGGGACCCACCGGATTCGCCCTCGGCCTTGGCCGCCGAAGGACGTCCGCGGTCGTCGGGTCCGCTCAGCAGGCGGCACGGCCGCCCGAGCTAGCGCATGTTCGGGGTTCGGATCAGTGTGGATGACGCGGGGCTTGGCGACGGTGAGCAGCAGCAGGTCGAGTTGTTCGAGCGAGTCGGGCATGCGGGGGCGATCTTGGGCTCGCCGCGCTCGTTCCCCGCTTCCGGCTCGGCGCGGCCCGCGTACTGGCCGGGTGCTGCCGGCTACGTCAGTAAGGCGGTGTGGCAGCGGACCCGGAGGGGCGCACTTACCCCGTCCGGCGGCCACAGCGCGGAGGCGTGCGCGTGGATCAGGTCGTGGAGCCGGTACAGGCCCGGGGCCGGCTCCTGCAGGAGGTGGGCGTTCAGGAGGTGGTCCAGGAGCCGGATCGCCTGGGTGGTGGTCGTGTTCAGCAGGGCAGCGGCGGTGTCGAGGTCGAAGGCCGGGTGGAGGGCCGAGCCCAGGAGCCGGTAGGCCTCTTGCTGGTCGGCGGGCAGGCGTTCGTAGGAGCGGTCGAAGGCGGCGGTGACGCTTTGGTGGCCGGCTGTCAGTTCGGTGAGGCCGTCGGCGGCCAGGCGGTCGAGCAGGTGGTGGGCGTTCCAGGCGGGGCGGGCCTGGAGGCAGGCGGCGGCGATGCGGATGGCCAGGGGGAGGAGGCCGCAGCGGCGTACGATCTCGGCCAGGACGTCCCGAGGCGTGTCCCCGTCGCATCCGGCTGTGCGGGTGAACAGCGTGATCGCCTCTGCCAGAGGCAGGGTGTCCAGGGACAGGATGCGGGCGTTGCCCGGGCAGGTCAGGCGGTGGCGGCTGGTGACGATCACCTGGCAGCCGGGGGTGGCGGGCAGGAGCGGGAGTAGCTGGCGCTCGTCGGCGGCGTCGTCCAGGACGATCAGGAGCCTGCGGCCGGTCAGGACGCTGCGGTACAGCGCGGCGCAGTCATCCAGGTGCCAAGGGATGTGTTCCGCCGGGACACCCATGGTGCGGAGTATGCGGGCGAGGGCGGCGCCCGGTTCAACCGGTGCCGTCGCCTGGGCGTGGCCGTGCAGGTCCACGAAGAGCTGCCCGTCGGGGAAGCGAGGGGCGAGGCGGTGGGCGGCGTGTACGGCCAGCACCGTCTTGCCCGTCCCGGCCATGCCGTTGACGAAGACGACGCCCTCGTCCGGCTCGGGCATGGTGGTGATGTGGTCCTCCACGATCGCGAGTTCGCGTTCCCGGACGCCCGGCGCGGCGACGTCGGCGGGCAGCTGCCGGGGGATGGTCCACGGCCTCGGGTCAGCCGGGGCCGTGGTGGGGCGGTCGGTGGGGTGGCCACGGGCGACCGCGTTCAGGGTCGCCCGTTCCGCACCGTCCAGCTCCAGCGCCTTTGCCAGCTGCAGAACCGAGGTGGTCCGCGGCTGCAACAGCCCGTCGTTCTCCAGCCGACGCACCGTCCTGACATTCAGGCCCGCCCGTTCGGCGAGTTGCTCCTGCGTCAGCAGCGCCCGCCGGCGCCACATGCGCAGCAGCGCCCCCAATGACATCCCGGCACCCCCGTCTTCTTCATCGGTCCCGCCCCCGCGAACAGCCACGACCATCGAAACCGCGTCCCGGCTGTTCAGGCCACTGGTCGGACGGCATTGGACGGAATCGGACGGAGCGGATGAATCCGGCTATCCGCGCAAACGTGATTGAGGGCGTGCGGGCGATTGGCGAGAATTAGCGCCATGGGCGAGCGAGGCGGGGGCGGCCGATCCCACGATGTGTGCCCTTACCAAGGTCTGGTGCCGTTCGAGGGCGCGAAGGCCGAGCTGTTCTTCGGGCGTACGCGGGCGACCCGCAGCCTCCTGGATCGCCTGGGGAGGCGGCTGGCGCGGCACGGATCCATCCTGCTGGTCTCGGGCGCCTCGGGGGTGGGCAAGTCGTCGCTGCTGCGGGCGGGGCTGATGCCGGCGCTGGCGGAGGGGATGCTGCCGCTGGCCGGGTCGCAGGACTGGCCGCGCCTGTTGGTGACGCCGAGCGCGAAGCCGTTCGGCGCGCTCGCCGGGGTGTGGGTGGGGGAGTTCGGCGGGCTGGTCGAGACCGTGGCGGAGCGATTACGGGAGGATCCGGGGGAGGTCGTCGCGGGAGCCGGGCGGTTCGTGCTGGTGGTCGACCAGTTCGAGGAGCTGTTCACCCTGGTGGGCGACGAGCGGGAGCGACAGGCGTTCGTACGGGCCCTGCACGCCCTGGCCGAGAGCGCGGACGGCGGCGGGGTGATCGTCGGGGTACGCGCCGACTACTGGGACCGGTGCGCCGCCTACCCGCAGTTCGCCGAGGCGATCCAGGACGGTCAGGTCATCGTCGAGCCGATGACGGAGCCGGACCTGCGGCTGGCCATCACCGGCCCGGCGGCCGCGGCGGGCCTGGAGCTCGAACAGGGGCTGGTGGAGATCATCCTGGCGGAGCTGCGCGCCGGCGACCGGTACGAGGCCGGCGCCCTGCCCCTGCTCTCCCAGGCCCTGCGCAACACCTGGGAGCGGCGCGAGAAGGACACCCTGACAGTCCGGGGATACGAGGACTCCGGCCGGGTACGCGACTCCGTACGACGTACGGCCGACGAGGCCCTCGACGGGCTGCGGCCGGACGATCGCAAGGCTGCGCTCAGGTTCTTCCGGCGGATGACGACGATCACCGCGGGCGGCCGGGTGGCGCGGCGCCGGGCGACGCTGGCCGAGCTGCACGCCGCCGCGTCGGCGCGTTCGGCGGAGGACCTGGAGCGGACGGCGGCGCTGCTGTCCGCGTTCGCCGACCGGCGCCTGCTCACCCTGCACGAGGACAGCGTCGAGATCGCCCACGACGCGCTCCTGACGGCCTGGCCCACCCTGCGGCAGTGGCTCGAACCGGACCTCGCCGCGCAGACGGTGTACGACGGGCTCCTGGAGGCCGCCGCCCAGTGGGCGGAGAACCACCGCGACCCGGCTTTTCTCTACCGGGGGCCCCGGCTGCTGGCGGTCCAGGACAGCCGGCCCCGCTGGGAGCGCGACCCCGACAGCTTCCCCCCGCCCGGCGCCACCGTGGAGAGCTTCGTCACGGCCTCCACGCGGGAGGCGCGGCGGGTGACCCGGCGCCGCCGGCTCGTCATGTCGGGTCTGGCAGCGCTGTCGGTCCTCGCCCTCGCCGCGGCCGGCACCGCCGTCAACGCGGCTGCCGACGCGAACTGGCAACGCGGTCTGGCCAGCTCCCGCCAGTTGGCGGCGCAGAGCGAGGTCACCGGCGACACCGCTCTGGCCTCGATGCTCGCCGTGGCGGCGTGGCGGATCGCGCACACCAACGAGGCCAGGAACCGGGTGCTGACCGCGGCGACCCGTACCGGCAGGGGGACGCTCACCGGGCACCAGCGGGGCGTCACCGCGGTGGCGTTCAGTCCCGACGGCGCGACCATCGCGACGGGGGGCGACGACGGGACGGCGCGGTTGTGGGACACGGCGACGCGGCGGCAGCTCGGCGCCGCGATCACCCGGGCGAAGTACGACTGTTCGAGCGTGCGGCTGGCTGTCAGTCCCGACGGCCGGACGCTGGCCACGGCGTGCCTCGACAGCGTCCGGTTCTACGACGTGGTCACCCGTCGCGAGCTGGGCGCCGAGGTGAAGGCCGAGGGGGTCGTGGCGGCGCTCGCGTTCAACCCGGATGGGAGAACGCTGGCGACCGGCGACCGCAGAGGCGTGGTCCAGCAGTGGGACGTGGCCACGCGCCTCCCGCACGGGGCTCCCATGGGCCGTCCGGACGAGGGGCACGCCATCCACGGGGTGACGTACAGCAGGGACGGGAAGATCCTGGTCACCGCCGGGGAGGACAAGACCGCGCGGCTCTGGGACACCGCCACGTCCCGCCAGCTCGGCGCCCCCTTCACGGGGCACACCCAGGCCGTCGGGGACGTGGCGCTCAGCCCGGACGGGTCGACCCTGGCAACCGTGAGCTGGGACCGGACCGGCCGGGTGTGGGACGTGGCCACGCGCAAGCCGAAGGGGATGCTCAAGGACCGCACGGCCGGTTACTACTCGGTCGCCTTCAGCCCGGACGGCACGCGGATCGCGACCGGCGGGGACAGCGGCCGCACCGTGGTGTGGGACACGGCCAGCCGGCAGCAGCTGTTCGCGCTCTGGGACAACTACGCCAGTGTCGACGACATTGCGTTCAGCCCGGACGGGAGCGTGCTGGCCGCCGCCAGCAATGACGGCGTGGTCCGGCTGGCCGACCCGCAGGTCCTCCAGCAGAAGGGGACCCGCGTGCCGGCGCTGGGGGCCGTCGCGCTGAGCCCGGACGGGCGGATTCTGGCCACCGGCGTCCCCGACGAGAAGAGCCCCGACCTCCAGCTGTGGGACGCGGCCACCCAGCGTCCTCTCGGCCCGCCGCTGCATCCCGAGGGCGCCCGCCGTGTGGCGGCGTACCGGGTGCAGTTCACTCCCGACGGGCGGACACTCCTGTCGGAGGGCTCGGACGGGATACGGCTCTGGGACGTCGCGAGCCGCCGCGAGGTCGCGCACGAGAAGTCGCTCGCGTGGGCCAGGATCAGCTCCGACGGCAGGTTCGTCGCCGCACAGCGGGACAAGTCCATCGTGTTCTGGGACATCGCGAGTCGCAGGGAGACCGGAGCGCGCATCACCATACGCGACGGCACCGACGTCATCACGGCGATGACGATCAGCCCCGACGCCACGATCGTGGCGACCGCGGGCTTCGACAACCGGATCCGGTTCTTCGACGTCGCCACCGGCCGGGAGCTGCCCGGCCCGACGTTCACGGCTCACGGCGGATTCGTCAACGACCTGGCCTTCAGCCCCGACGGGCAGCGGCTGGCCGTCACGGCCTACGACAACAGCGTGCGCCTGTGGGACGTGCCGCACCGCCGTGCGGTCGGCATCGGCCTGATCGCCGAGGAGGGCATGACAACCTCGCTCGCCTTCAGCCCCGACGGGAATGTCCTCGCCACCGGCCTCACCAACGGTGAGGTGCAACTCTGGGACCTGCTGACCTACCGGCGGCTCGGCCCCGCGATGAAAGGCCACACCAAGGGCGTGACCGACCTCGTCTACAGCAACGACGGGACGACGGTCGCCACGGCCTCGGGAGACAGGACCGCGCGGCTGTGGAACGTCCGCACACCCCCCGACCTGGTGGCCGCGGCGTGTGCCAACGCGGGCCGCTCCCTCACCCGAGAGGAGTGGGAGAATCTCGTGCCCCAGGAGGAGTACCGCCAGACGTGCACGTGACCCTGGACCCGACCACGGAGAGAACAAGGATGTTCCTGCGAGGCTTACGGCGGCGGACAGGCAGGCCCGTCCCGGAACTGGTCGCGTTGTTCCGTTCGATCGTCGAGGGCGGCCGCGACTTCCACCCGATCGCGTCCGACTTCCTGGAGCACTTCATGGACGGCGCGGGCGCGTCGAGGACGATGTCACTGCGGTGGTTGCGCTCGTTCAAGGTGATCAAGAAGGCCGAGCGCAAGAACCAGCGCCGGTTCGAACGGCAGCTCGCCCGCACGGCGCGGCAGCTGCGGGAGGGGGAGTCGAGCTGGTTGCACGACTACTGGGACGTGCGGATCAACGCCTTCATCGGTACGGAGCTGTTCTACGTCAGCAGGATGAGCCTGCTGCGCTCGCAGGGGTCGTTCGTGCTGACCAGGGACGGACCGGAGGTACGCGTGTCCGGCACGGTTCGCCACCGCTGGTTCGACCCCTACGACTGGGACCGCGGCCGCTGGGTGTACATCCCCCGGCACGGGTTCGTGCCCATCGCGGTCGGCCGTGACCTGGTGGAGGCCGACGAGGCCCGCAACTTCCTGATGGAGTCGCGCCATGTGCAGACGCTGGAGGGCCGGTGCCTGGAGGGCCGGTGGCCGCGGCGCGGCAGGGACGAGTTCGGCTGGGCGCTGGTGCGGGCGGGAGGGGAATGATCGAGGAGCGTCCCCGTCCGCCCGATCCCGCCGAGGCGGGCAGCACGGCCGACTTCGTACGGTCGCTGGCCCGGCTCAAGCAGTGGGCGGGCGAGCCGTCCCTGAGCAAGCTGCGTTCGCTCGGCGGCCAGACGACGGCCACGGACGGCGCCACGGTCGACGCGTTGCCGAAGAGCACGGTCTCGCACGTCCTGCGGCAGGAGGACCGGCTGCCGCGGTGGGATTTCGTCCGGGCCTTCGTCACCGCCTGCTTCCACTACTGCGACTACCCGGCCGAGCTGATCCCCGGCGAGCTCGAACGCTGGCGGGCGGCCAGGACGGCCCTGGCGAAACCGTCCGCCCCCGTCCCCGAGCCGCCGGCGACGCCGGCCGTCTCCACGCCCGATCCCGCCGTCGAGCTGCTGACCCGCCGCGTGGTCCGCGAGGAGGACCGGGCGCGCAAGGGGCTGCTCGGCGGCTACAACCTCGCGGCGCTCTCCTTCAGCCTGTACGGCGACACCGGCGAGACCGAGTGCGACCTGCACACGATCGGCCGGTTCTTCGGCGACCTGGGCCTGCGGCGCCTGCTGGTCGTGGGCGAGTCGGGGGCCGGCAAGACGGTGCTGGCGATCGAGCTGGTGCTGCAACTGCTGGAGCCCGTGCTCGCCGCCGGCGGCCGGCTCGACCAGGGGCAACTGGTGCCGGTACGGCTGAGCGCGGCCCGCTGGACCCTCGGCAGGCCGTTCGAGGACTGGCTGGCCGAGCAACTGGCGCAGGACTTCGGGCTCGCGGCCAGGGACGCGCAACGGCTGGTACGCGATCGCCGGGTGCTGCCGGTGGTGGACGGGCTGGACGAGCTGGACCCCGAGCCGGCGTCGGGCCCGCCGCGCCGGGCGATCGGGCTGCTGGCCGAGCTCAACCGCTACAGCGACCTGTCCGGCCGGCGACCGGGCGCGGTCGTCGTGACCTGCCGCGCCGACCGTCACGCCGAACTGCGCGAGGCCGGGGCCGGGCTCGACAACGCCGCCAGGATCCACCTGCACAACCTGACCGGCCGGCAGATCGGCGCGTACCTGCGCACCCGCTGGCCGGACGGGCACCCCTGCGGCGAGCACCGCGAGGCCATCCACGGGGCGCTGTCCGGGCCGGCGGGCAAGGCCGTGCACGCCGCTCTCGCCACGCCCTGGCGGCTGGTGCTGACCGTGACCGCCGTGGAGTCCGGCGCCGATCCCGCCGGGCTGCTCCGCGTGGATCCGGGGCTCGACACCGGTGAAGGGGTGGCGCGGATCGTCAGGAGGCTGCTGGAGGCGTACGTGCCGGCGGCGACCGTGCTGGCGCCCCGTACCGCCCACGGGGCTCCGTACCAGGCGGAACAGGTGCGGTCGTGGCTCGTGCACCTGGCCGCCCACCTGCGCTGGCAGGCCGCCCGGGGCGCCGAGGTGGACCGGCCGCCGCCTGGCCTGACGGCGATCGACATCGTTCCGCACCTGCTGTGGCCGATCGGCGGCCGGCGGCGGGTCTGGGCGCTGCACTGCCTGGTCTGCGCGCTCTTCGCGGTCATCGCGATGCTGGCGTACTGGACGGGGTCGGCGGCTGACGACGCTGGAGCCGGCCCTGAGCAGTTGCTCACCCTGACGCTGATGGCGGGCTGGGTGGCGATCGCCACCGGCCTGTCGTTGTCGCCCTGGCCGGCCGCCGCCGGTGGGCGCAGCGAGGTCCCCCGCCGGCGGCGCGTGATCGGCGGCCTGCTGGGCGCCCTGGCGGGCACGCCCGTCGGGGTGCTCGGCGGCCTGGCCGGACTCGTGCTGACCGGGGGGAAGGTCTTCGGGTCCGGCTTCGCCGTCACCGCGGGCGGCACCGGAGGGCTGGTGCTGGGCGCGGTCATCGGGCTGACCGCGGCAGGGCAGCGGGGCGCCGAGCGGATGACCGTCCTCGAGGTGCTCCACGCCGAGCCCATCACGCTGCTGGGCTTCGGGGTGTGCGGCGCGATCATCGGGCTGGTGCCGCTGCGGCTGGCCCACGCCGGCCCGCTGCCGCTGGCCGTGGGGCTCGCCGGGACCTTCGCCCTCGCCTTCACGCTGGGGGTCGTCTTCAAGATCGCTACCGGGGGCTGGAGCAGGGATGCCGAGCTGGCCCACCCGCGGGAGGCACTGCACCGCAACCCGACGATCGGGCTGGCCTTCGGCCTCACCGGCGGCGTCGGCGCCTTCCTCGTGTTCGTCATGAACACCGGCGTCGTGGAGGCGCTGGTGTGCGCGCTCGTCGGCGGCGTGACCTTCGGGCTGTCCTTCGGGGCGATCGCCTGGGCCCGTACGATGATCGGGCTGGTCGTCGCGGCCATGCGCGGCCTGCTGCCGCTGCGGTTGTGGGCCTTTCTCGACTGGGCCTGCGAGGCCCGGCTGTTGCGGGTCAGCGGCGCCACGTACCAGTTCCGGCACCGGGAGCTCCAGGACTTCCTGACCCCCTCCGACGGCGACCGGTGAGCTCAGGGCCGCTCGGCCGGGGGGATGAACGTGAAACGTGCCGAACAGCGCTGCGTGCGGCTCGCCTGGGCGGGCGTCAAAGCTCGCTGCGCCGCCACTGCTCGATCTCGTCCTCCAGCGCCTGCTCATTCAGCATCGGGACGAACACGTTGGTCGCCCATGCAGTGAACAACCGCACGAAATCGGGGTCCTCGTCGTTCGCCTCGCCGTTGACGTGGAACCACGAGATCAGTGGGGCGGCGTGCGGATCCTGCGCGTCGCAGCCTGAGCACAGCACCACCCCGGTGTAGCCCTCCACCCGCGTGCCGGCGGCGTTGTACCAGCCGTTCGGCACGCGTGCGTACAGCAACCCCTCGCGGCCGCAGCGGGGGCACTCCGGCGCGTCGTCGGAGCTGATGACCTCGATCCGCCGGCTCAAAGCGACAGTGCTTCCGGACCGAGCAGCGCCTTGATATCGGCGGCGAAGCTCGGTTCGGCGTTGACCGGCCACTCCGGTAGCGACATCACCATGACCTTGCCCGCCGGCCGCCGCAGGTTGATGTGCAGCGGTACGCGGCCCTGGTGCATCTTGAGCACCTGGCGCAGTTCGTCCAGCAGGGTCGGAGTGATGCGTTCTTCCCGCAGGAGAAGCGTGATCGGGGCGCCGGACTCGCTGTTGACACCGGACACGTCGATGAGGGTCATCTCCTGGGCGAAGACCGAGATGGCGCCGTCCCGGTTGTTGATCTGGCCCTTCACCGACACCACGATGTCCGGCCGCAGCTCCGGCCCGTACAGCTCGTAGTTGCGGGGGAAGAACAGGCATTCGACGGCGGCGTCCATGTCCTCGACCGTGAGGATGGCCCACGTGTTGCCTGCCTTGTTGACCCGCCGGTCCACCTTGGTGACCAGGCCGGACACCTGGACGTCGCCGCGGTCGTCGCGGCCGCTGTCCAGCAGGTCGGCGATCGTGGTGTCCCGGCTCCTGGCCAGGAGGCGTTCGGTGCCGGCCAGCGGATGGTCGGAGACGTACAGGCCGAGCATCTCCCGCTCGAAGTCGAGCTTGGTCTTCTTGTCCCACTCGCCTTCGGGGACGGCGATCGTGAACGCCGCGTCGTCGCCGGTGTCGTCCATCCCGCCGAACAGCGAGTCCTGGCCGTGCGCCTCGTTCTTCTTGATGTCGATGACGGACTCGACGGCCTGCTCGTGGATCATGAGCAGGCCCTTGCGCGGATGTTCGAGGGAGTCGTACGCGCCCGCCTTGATCAGCGATTCGATGACGCGCTTGTTGCAGGCGGTGAGCGGCACCTTGCCGAGGAAGTCGTTGAAGTCGGTGAAGCGGCCCTTCTCCTTGCGGGCCTTCACGATCCCTTCGACGACGTTCTCCCCGACGTTGCGGACCGCGCCCATCCCGAACCGGACCTGCGTGTCCCCGACCGCGACGAAGTCGAGCTGGGAGTCGTTGACGTCGGGCGGGAGCACCTGGATGCCCATCTTGCGGCACTCGGCCAGGTAGACGGCCGCCTTGTCCTTGTCATCGCCCACCGACGTGAGCAGGGCGGCCATGTACTCGGCGGGGTAGTTGGCCTTCAGGTACGCGGTCCAGTAGGCGACCAGACCGTAGCCGGCGGTGTGGGACTTGTTGAACGCGTACCCGGAGAAGGGCAGCATGACGTCCCACAGCGCCTGGATCGCCTCGTCGCTGTAGCCGTTGCCGCGCATGCCGGCCTGGAAGTTGGCGAACTCGGCGTCCAGGATCTCCTTCTTCTTCTTGCCCATGGCGCGGCGCAGCAGGTCGGCGCCGCCGAGGGTGTAGCCGGCCAGCTCGCGGGCGACGGCCATGATCTGCTCCTGGTAGACGAGCAGATGGAAGGTGGGGCCGAGGATCGGTTCGAGCGCTTCCTTGAGCTCCGGGTGGATCGGCTCGATGTCCTGGCGGGCGTTCTTGCGGTGGGCGTAGTTGGTGTGCGCGTTGGCCGCCATCGGGCCCGGCCGGTACAGGGCGAGCACGGCGGCGATGTCCTCGAACCGGGTCGGTTCCATCAGCTTCAGCAGCGACCGCATGGGGCCGCCGTCGAGCTGGAACACGCCGAGCGTGTCGCCGCGGGCCAGGAGCTGGTAGGTCTTGGCGTTGTCGAGCGGCATCGTCAGGGTGTCGAGCTCGACGCCCCGGTTCTGCTTGATGATCTTGATGGCGTGGTCGATGATGCCCAGGTTCCGCAGTCCCAGGAAGTCCATCTTGACCAGGCCCATGTCCTCACAGGACGGGTAGTCGAATCCTGTGATGACCACGCCGTCCTTGTCCCGCATGTGCATGGGGATCAGGTCCAGCAGCGGGGTCGAGGACAGGATGACCGCGGCGGCGTGCACGCCGGTGCCGCGGATCAGCCCTTCGATGCCGCGGCCGGTGTCGATGACCTTCTTGACGTCGGGGTCGTTCTCGTACAGGGCGCGCAGCTCGGTGCCCTCGTTGTAGCGGGGGTGGCTCTCGTTGAACATGTCCGCGAGGGGGACGCCCTTGCCCATGACGTCCGGCGGCATCGCCTTGGTGATCTTGTCACCCATCGCGAACGGATAGCCGAGAATCCGGCTCGAGTCCTTGACGGCGGCCTTGGCCTTGATCGTGCCGAACGTGTTGACCTGCGCGGTGAACTCACTGCCGTACTTCTGGGTGACGTAGGCCACCATGCGATCGCGCTGGCGGTCGTCGAAGTCGAGGTCGACGTCCGGCGGGTTGATCCGCTCAGGGTTGAGGAACCGCTCGAACAGCAGGCCGTGCTCCAGCGGGTCGAGCTCGGTGATGCGGGTGGCGTACGCCACGATCGAGCCGGTCGCCGATCCACGGCCGGGCCCGACCGGGATGCCGTTGTCACGGGCATATTTGCAAATGTCGGCCACGACGAGGAAGTACGAGGAGAACCCCATCGGACCGATGACCTTCATCTCGGTCTCGTACCGATCCATCACCTCGGCCGGAATCGGGGCGCCGTACCGCATCTCCAGGCCGCGCTCGCATTCCTTGCGCAGCCACGACTCCTGGGTCTCCCCCTCGGGCACGTCCGGATAGTCGGGCATCCGGTCCACCTGGGCGAACACGTCGCCGTAGTCGCCGATCATCTCGGCCACGAGCAGCGTGTTGTCACATGCCTCGGGCAGCTCCGGGAACAGGGCGTACATCTCGTCGGCGGGCTTGAGGTAGTAGCCGGATCCGTTGAACCGGAACCGGTTCGGGTCGTCCTTGTTCTTGCCCACGCCGACGCAGAGGAGGCTGTCGTGGGCGTCGGCCTGGTCCTCGGTCACGTAGTGGGAGTCGTTGGTGGCCAGCAGCGGAATGTTGAGCTGCTTGGCCAACCTGAGCAGGTCCTCGCGGACCTCCCGCTCGATGCTGATGCCGTGGTCCATGAGCTCCAGGAAGTAGTTCTCCTTACCGAAGATCTCCTGGTACTCGCCGGCGACCTTGACGGCTTCGTCGTACTGGCCCAGCCGGATCCGGGTCTGCACCGCGCCGGACGGGCAGCCGGTCGTGGCGATGATCCCGGTCGCATACTGCGAGATCAGGTCCTGATCCATGCGCGGCTTGGAGTAGTAGCCCTCGAACGACGCCAGGGACGACAGCCGGAACAGGTTGCGTAGCCCGTTCGCGTCCTTGGCCCACATGGTCATATGGGTGAACCGGCCACCGCCGGAGACGTCCTTGCCACCTTCGCCGTCCGCCACGCCGGTCTCGGCCCGCTGCCCCCAGAACACCGGCTTCTTCACGAACCGGCTGTGCGGGGCCACATACGCTTCGATCCCGATGATCGGTTTGACCGGTGTGCCCGACGCGACCTTCTGGAACTCGTACGCGCCGAACATGTTGCCGTGGTCGCTCATGGCGATCGCCGGCATGTCCAATCGTTCGGCTTCTTTGAACAGCGGCTTCAGCTTGGCCGCCCCGTCCAGCATGCTGTACTCGGTGTGGACGTGCAGATGCACGAACGACTTGCTCACCCGTTCCCCCAACTTCGCATCGGCCCGGATCCTCGCATGAGCCTATTCCGTCTCGCGAGGCTCATGGGGCATCGCGCCCGGAGGGCGGGAAGGTTGTTGCGAGGCTGTTGTTGACGCTGCGTGAAGGACATACCACACCGACCGTGAGCTGGGGAAACGCCTGCGTCTGCCGCCACGCGGGAGAAGACGCTCTCCGTCCATACCCGCCGTTCGGCAGAGTCGAACATATGAGCGACCTGCGCAGCCCGACCACCTCCGATACGGCGAGTCTGCGTTCACCGACGGTGCTCGCGACCTAGGCTCCAAGCGCGGCCCGGCTCGGGCGGCAGATCCCCCGGCCTTGGCTACACGGATTGTCCAGCCGATCCACAGGACAGTCGCTGCGGGAGAGACGAATGGAGTGGTTGGTCTCGCTGCTCGGGGCCGCGCTCATCATGGCCGCCCTACGAGACCTGTTCCACACGCTCTGGCACCCCACCCGCCACGGAGGGCTGAGCCGGCTCGTCATGGCGGCGTTGTGGAAACTGACCCGGCATCTCCGGGCGCGCAGGCGTGTCGTGGGGCTCGTCGGTCCGCTCGCCATGGCGACGGTGGTCGGCATGTGGGCCGTCACCATCATCCTGGGCTGGGCCATCGTCTACTGGCCCCACATGCCGGAGGCGTTCGCCTTCGCACCCGGTTCCGGGCTGTCGCAGGAGCCGGCACTCCTCGACTCCGTCTACCTGTCGCTCGTCATGGTCGCCACCCTCGGGCTCGGGGACATCGTGCCTGTCGCGGGCTGGCTCCGCGTGGTCTCGCCTCTGGAAGCCCTCGTCGGCTTCGTCCTCCTGACGGCCACCGTCTCCTGGGTGCTGGAGATCTATCCGACGCTGACGCGCCGGCGGGTGCTCGCGATCCGGTTGGCGCTGCTGCACCGCTCGGACCCGTCCATGCGGCAGCTCGACTGCGCTGCGGGTGCGTCATTGCTGGGCAGCCTGGCCACCGAGGTGGTGCGTGTCCGTATCGACTTCACCCAGTACGCGGAGGCCTACTACTTCCATGACGGTGAGGACCACTCGTCCCTGGCGGCCACGATCGGCTATGCCACTCGCCTCGCCCAGCGCGGGCAGGCAGCCCGACGGGCAGATGTGCGCCTGACGGCCGACCTGCTCGCCGGCGCGTTGGAAGACCTCGCCACCATCCTTGACCAGCGTTTCCTCCACACGAATGGGACACCCGCGGAGGTATTCGCCGCGTACGCGGCCGACCACGGTCGCGCCCTCACCGGGGCCTGAGCGCTGCTCATCCCATCGGTACGGCGACCCGCTCGGCAACGCCTCCAGCACGGGTGTGCCGGACCCGGGGCGGTGCGGCGGGCGAATTCCGCATAAATGCAAGGGTGCCGTCACGATCCGACATGGCGCCGTGTGTCGCATCAGCCGCCTCTGTCCGCCGGGCCATAGTGGTCGAGCCGGCTGCCTCTTCAGGCGAGCGGGTCTGCACCACCGGTGCGCCGAGCCACGCGTGGCCCTGAAAGGTCCGCACGCCACAGGCACGACAGGGCGCGTGCGCGTCCACGAACGAGAAAGCTTCCACCACACGCATGACCAAGAGGGACCGAATCCGAGCAGCGGGCAGAAAGCCTCGGAGGCTGGCGCTCAGCGTGCCACAGATCGTGGGAAGCGCGATGGCCGCGGTCACGGCGGCGGTCGCGGCGTCGTACCTGGGCGTCGCCGGCACGGTGATCGGCGCCGCCGTGATGAGCTTCGCCAGCACGGTGGCCACCGACGTTTACACGCACTATCTCAAGCGCACCGGCGACAAGGTCAGGCAGCATGCCGTGAGCGCGTGGCACGAGCGGACAGCCGAGGCGGGTGATGGCGCGGCGCGGCGGTCCGCGCGGGCCGGGGCACTTCTGAAGGCGTTGCCGTGGGCCAAGCTGGGTGTGGCGGCCGCGCTGGTGTTCTGCGTCAGCATGGGCGGCATCCTGACCTACCAGATGATCGTTGATCAGACGGTGGCCGACCAGGTGACCGGCAAGTCCCGGAAACGGGCCGAACCCCGCAAACCACCATCCAAGAAGAGCAGGCACGCCGGGTCCCCGGCCCCGGCGCCGTATCGGGAGTCAGTCACCTCGACGCCGACAGGCGCGTCTTCGTTCTCCACTCCTTCCACGTCACCGACCACCCGCACCCCCACGCCGGCACCCACCCTGACGCCGAAGCCGACGCAGAGCGTGCCGGAGCCGTCCGAGCCTTCCACTTCCGAAGGGACTCCCGACGTGACCAAGCAGCCCCCGGCGCCGGGTCAGGGTGGGCCCGCCGGCTCGCCCTCCGCCACGCCGCCGGGCACCGTGCACATAAAGCTCTTCTGAACGTGACGGGAGACCGGCTGCCGGACGAGCGACCAGAGGCACGTCCAGCGCCAGGCATCGGTGTGCGATCAGCGGAAGCAGGGTGGTCGTACTGTTCCTGTCAGCCGAGCCAGCTCGCGACCTGCGACTCGACCGCGGGGTACCAGCCGAGTTGGAGATGGTTGGCACCGGCGATCAGCGCGGTGCCGGCCACCGTACCGATGCCTACCTTGGACAGCGCACTGCTGACGAACACCACGCCGTCGCTGGGTCCACGGTTCTCGTTGTAGATGCCCACGACGCTGGGCGACCCGCCGGCCAGCAGGTACGTCGCCACCGACGCCGGCACGCCCGCCTGCTGGATTCGCGAGATCAGCGAGCCCGCGTTGATCGCGGCCTGGATGCCGGGCCCGGAGGTGTAGAAGCCCTGCCCGCCGTAGTACGTGGTGTACCAGTCCTGCTGCGTCTGGTCGATGCCGTAGGTGCCGTCGAAGCGCGCCAGCATCTGCCGCTGCCCGGGATAGCAGTCGAACCCGCCGGCGGGCACGAACGAGAACTCCGGATGGCTGGCGTAGATGCCGTAGCAGGTCATGTACGTGTGCGGCGCGGGGGAGTTGACGCTGCCGCCGCACTCCGGCCAGATCGAGAAGTCGTGCGCCCAGCCGTGCGCGAACGGATAGTCGTAGCCGGCGTTCGGGCCGCCGAGCGTGATCAGCTTGCGCACGTCGCCGACGTACGAACGGCCCCAGCTCGGCTTGACCGACGACACGTACATCCGCGCCGACATCTCACCCTTGCTCCAGCCCACCAGATCCACAGCGGACACACCGAGCTTGGCCTTGATGATCGCGATCGCGTCGCCGACCTCCTGGGCCTGCATCAGGTTGTCGCCTTCCTTGTGCGCGAACCCGATGGCGAAGACCCGGTATCCGGCGTTCGACAGGTGCTGCATCAGGCCGGTACTCGGGCAGCTTATGGCGCCGCAGCCGAAGCCGCCGGACTCGCCGGGATTGGCCCACGCCCGGTCCGGATTGTCGTTGGCGCCGTGGACCAGCAGCACCGGAGTGGTCTTGGGGTTGGTGTTCCAACCGGGTGCGTGGTACAGCAGGAACCGGCCGGAGAACGGCCGCTTGACGCCGCCGAAGAAGCTCAGCCGCTGGCCGTCCTGATCTCCGCGGCCGTCCGGCGGGTAGCTCTCTTGGGTGAACCCGGATGTGGTGTCCAGATACCGCTCCACCGCGGACCAACCGTTCGCGACGTTGGCGTACGTGGCTTCCAGCGTCAGGTACGAGGGGGTCGCGGCATGGGCCGCGGTCGGTACCAGCAGCGCGGTCAGCATCACCGCGACCGTCCATAAGCAACGCATTTGGGCCTCCTGTCTACGGGATTTCGGCGACCGCGGCGGCAACGCGCGCGGCGAGCAGGATCGTGGGATGGCGGATGTCGTCGACGGTGCGCGCCGGCATCCGGGAGCCGGGGCATGGCGGCGAGGCCGTGGAGGCCGGCAGGGCGGGCATGACGGTCGTGTCGGGCATGAGTGCTCCCTGAGTCGGTCGGCAACCCCGAGACCGCCCGCCATCGTCACTTGCGCGCCGCGGCCGTTCCAGTGCCGCCCGCCACACCTTTGCCGCACCGGACGTGTGCGTGCGGCACATCCGCGGAGGGCAGCCAGGGTGTCGCGGGCGAAGAGCTAGGGCCGCTGGTAGAGATCGGGGATCCCGTCATGGTCGGAGTCGGCGGTCTCGGACCGGTGGATGCGCCGGTAGACGCGGGCACGCAGCCGGAGGATCACCGTGGCCAGCAGGGCCGCGGCCAGAGAACCGGCCAGGACCGCGATCTTGACCCGCGCGTCGGCCGTCGGGATCGCCCACCCCCTGGCCGCCGTTCCGCCGGCGACCGCCAGATACACCAGTGCGGGCGCCACCACGCCGCCGACGGCCGCGGCCACCGGCACCACGGCCAGGCGCAGGTCACGCAGATCGCCGGCGACGAACTCCCGTTTCAGCTCCAGACCGGCCACGAAGAAGAAGATGGCCAGCAGCCCGTCCGCGGCCCAGGTGGCCAGGTCGAGGTTCAGGTGCAGCGCTGCGGGGCCGGCCTCGATGGCGCGCAGGTCCTGGTAGGTCTGCGCCCACGGCGAGTTGGCCCAGATCAGCGCGGTGAGCGCGGCGGCGAGCAGCAGCGCCCCGCCGATGGTTTCCTTGCGCAGGATGTCGGCGATGCGGCGCGCTTCGGGCCAGGTGCTCCGGTTGAACAGGCGGGGAACGCGCGTAGCGCTGGTGCCGGGCATGGAACTCCGCTCCTTCAGCAGCGGTCGGGTCGCTCACTTGCCGACCAGACTTCCCGGCACACCTATCAATAAAGTATCAGGACCCGTAAAGAGCTACATAACGGACTCTCGTCCGGCTGTGATGGTCCACGGGATCTCTTGGTCGTTCGGGTGGCCGGGGTCGAGTGCCAGGTGCGCGCAGCGGCGGCCTTGATCTCGCAGCGGGTTGGTGACGGACGTGATGCCGAGCCGGCGACCGGCTGGTGAGGCATCCCAGCCGAGGTAGGCGGCCTCCGGGTGAGTCTCCTGGAGGGCCTGGTGGGCTCCCAGGACGAGTTCGTCGCTCATGGCGATGATGAGCGCGGTGGGGGTGAGCTGGGGGGCGAGTTCTCGGGCTGCGGTGAGGCCGTCCTGTTGGGTGTTGCGGGCCACGACGGCGATCGGCGTGCTCGTCCAGTCGAGCCCGGCCTGTTCGACGGCGGTGCGGTAGCCACGCAGGCGGGCGTCGGTGACGGGGAAGGGCGCGCGTGGCGGCAGATCGGCGCCGGTCGTCACCATGTGCTCGCGGTTACGATCGAGCGGGAACGAGATCACGACGGGAGTACGGCTTTCGCGGAGTCCCTGGGAGGCGACCGCGAGCGCGGCCCGGTAGTCGTCCTGGGTGACGCACGCGATCCCCTGGCGCGGTGGGCCGCCCTGGATGACAGCGGGACGGGGGTCGTCGGCTACTGCCGCCAGCACCGGGTCGTCCTCTGCGGTGGTCCACAGCACGAAGCCGTCGACCGCCGCGGACAGCACGCGATCGGCATCGGCGGCATCGCCCCGCGTGGGGATGAACGTGAGGCCCCGGCCTTCCTCGACGCAGACCTCCGCGACCCCGGCCAGGAACTGCGCTGCTTGGGGATCGTCGAAGGCGTACGCCAGATGCTCGCTGAAGACCACCCCGATCTGATGCGTTCGACCGGATTTCAGCGCGCGGCCCACGGCGTCGGGGTGATAGCCCAGCTCGTCGGCGGCGCGGTGCACGCGTTCGCGGGTGGCGGTCGCGACCCGGGCAGGCCGGGTGAAGGCGTAGGAGGCGGTCATGGGTGACACCCCGGCACGAGCCGCCACATCTTTCAGTGTCACGCGTCTGCGGTCGGTTGGCACGGCACCATTGTAGTTGTGTAGCGTTACACATATGTCCACAGTGATCGCTCGCCCCGCGGGCATGTTTCGCGCGGCGCCGTTCCTCGGCTTCGCAGGGTTCGGCGCCTTCTGGGGTGTGTGGGGCGCCAGTCTGCCCCTGCTGCGAGCCCAAGCCGGTGTGAGCGATGCGGAGTTCGGCGTCGTACTGCTCTTCATCGGCGCCGGAGCTCTGCCCGCGATGTTGCTGGCCGGGCGGCTGGTTGACGCGCTCGGTCTGCGCGTCACCGGAGTGCTGCTCGCACTGCTGGGCGTCATGGGGGTCGTGCTCTCCGCCGCCGCGGTGAACTATGCCGCGTTGTGCGCCGGCATCCTGTTGATGGGAGCCAGTTCGGGAGCGGCCGATGTGGCGCTCAACACGCTGGCGGCGACGGTCGAGAAGCGAACCGGACGTCCTGTCGTGACCCGTTCGCACGCGGCGTTCTCCGCCATGGTCGCGGTTTCGAGCCTGGCCACCGGTGCGCTCACCGCGATCGCGGACAGCCTGCTGGTGAACTTCGCCGCGGGCGCGGTGGTGGTCGTGGCGCTCGGCCTGGCCGTCGTCACCACGACGCGACCGGCCCATGCCGATGACGACGCCGCCGCACCCGAGGGTGCCGCCACGGGTCCTGGTCGCATGTCGGGGTGGATCGCGCTGGTCACGGTCGGGGCGATCGGCGCGTTCGCGTTCGCGGCGGAGAACGCCTACCAGTCCTGGAGCGCCGTCCTGCTGACCGACGCGTTCACCGCCTCGCCGGCACTGGCCGCCGTCGCGCCGGCGGCGTTCGCCACGACGGCGGCACTGACCCGTTTCGCCACCGGCACGGTCACGTTGCGCCGCCCGATCGCCACGCTGGTCGTGGCAAGCGCGATCGCCACGGCCGGTGGCGTGCTGACGGCGTTCGCACCCACGCTGCCGCTCGCCCTGGGAGGCGTCATCGCCGCCGCCGTCGGCACTTCGGCGCTCTTTCCCACCCTGCTGTCCTACGGGCTTCGACCCGTTCCCGACGGGTCACGAGGACGCGCCACGTCCGCCATCTCCACGGTTGCCTATCTCGGCTACCTCGCCGGCCCGGCGTACTTCGGGCTGCTCGCCGATGTCACCGGGGTGCAGAGGACGTTCCTCGGTATCGCCGCACTCACCGCCGTGGTGCTGGCGGCGATCCCGGCGCTGCCGGCGCTCAAGCGAGCAGGAGGATGGCCGGCGCCGGGCCGAAGGCGCCGCCGAGCTGGTAGCACAGGGTGAGCAGGCTCACGGCGGTGGCCCGGTGCTCGTCCGGTACGACGGCGCCGGCGCGGGTCGCGTACCAGGCCATCGCCGCCGAGGCGGGGGTGTCCAAGCGCACGATCTACCGGCACTTCACCGACAAGGAGCAGCTCTTCCTGACCGTCGCGCTGGAGGGCGCCGACGAGGTCACCGCCGCGATCGCGCAGATCATGGACCGGCATCTGCACAAGATCGTGGATCTGGAGCGGGACCTCATCGACTTCTCCCTCGACAGGGTCGCCGCGGTCACCGCCTTCCCCGACCACTTCGCCCTGGTACGGGCCATCGAGGCGGAGGCGGCCCACATCCCGCCGCAGATCCTCCAGGCGTGGATCGCGGCGGGACCGCAGACCGGGCACCTGTGCCTCGCGCCGTACCTGCGCCAGATCGCCGAGCGCGGCCTGCTGCGGCTCGACGACGCCGACCTCGCCGCCGCCCACCTCACCCTGCTGACCATCACCGACGTGAACCAGCAGACGTTCTACGGCGCCGTCCCCCTTCCCCAGGAAGAGGTCGACCGGCTCGTCACCGCGGGCGTGCGGGCCTTCCTCCGTAGCTACGCTCCCACCTCCGCGTAGCACAAACCCTGAGGCGCCGGGTCAGATGGGCTTGGCCTCGAGGAGGCTCGCTCCCGCGCCCAGCTCCACAACCTCTCCCAGCTCCAGATCGGCCGAGGCGAAGAGCTTCGCGTACTCCTGTCGGCTCCGTTCCGAGCCGCCGTTGAAGATGGCCAGCATCCGCAGGTCCAGGTCCTTGCCCAGATGCGGCTCCGCGCCGTCGGGCAGCACCACTTCCAGGATCAGCACGCGCCCGCCGGGTTTCATGGCGTGCCGGACATTTCGCAGAATGCGCACGGCGTCGTCGTCGCCCCAATTGTGCAGGACGCTGGCAAGCAGGTAGACGTCCCCTCCCGAGGGCACCGAGTCGAAGAAGTTCCCGGCCACCACCTCGCACCGATCAGCCAGGTTCTCGGCGGCCAGCACGTCCCCGGCATGGGCCACCACGTGGTCGAGATCGAGGAGGATGCCCCGCATGCCGGGATTGGCGCGCAAGACCGTGGCCAGGATCGAGCCGCTGCCACCGGCGACGTCGACCATGGTGCCGACGCCGGTGAAGTCATAACGCGTGACCAGGCCCCGCGTGAAGGCGTCGGCCCTGGCGGTCATGTAGTCGTCGAAGATGTGGCTGATGTCGGGATGGCGGGCCAGGTGCTCGTAGAGCTCTCCGTACCTGGTGACGAACGCGGAGCTGCCCGCGCGTACCGTGTCCGGCAGTCTGCCCATGGCGTACCAGAAGCTCTCCTCGCCCAGCATGCGCATGGAGGAGCGGATCGAGCCGGGGAGGTCCGAGCGGAGCGCCGAGCCCTCCTCGGTGAGGGCGTACCGGTCGGCGCCGGACGGACGGACGACTCCGATGCCCGCCAGCTCGCGCAGGACCCGGCGGAGCGAGGGAGCGTGCGCGCCGCACCGTGCGGCGAGCTCTTCGGTGTCGAGCGGCCCATGCGCGAGCTGATCGGCCACGCCGAGCTCCGCCATGGTCAAGAGTGCAGCGAATCGGGAGATACCGGAAACCGCTTCCCAGAGGAGCTTGTCGGATGACGGCATGTGTCCTTTTCCAGAAGTCATGGCGTACGGTTCGCCTGCCTGTGCCAGATCAGCAGCCGGCGCTCCGCGAGCACGAACAGCGCGTTGACGATGTAACCGAGAATGCCCAGCAGGGCGATCGTCGCCCAGACACCGGGTGTGTCGAAGCTCCGCTGCGCCACCAGCAGTTGGTAGCCGATGCCGTTCGTGCTGCCGAACACCTCGGAGATCACCATGAGGATCAGCGCGAGGGACAGGCTCAGTCGCAGGCCCGCGAAGATCTTGGGCGAGGCGGCGGGGATGACGATCCGGCATAGCCGCTGCGGTCTCGACAGCCCGAAGACCGTGGCGGTCTCGGTGTAGGTGCGGTCGACGTTCCTGGCTCCGTCGATCGAATTGAGCAGTACGGGCCAGATCACGCCGGAGACGATCGCGGCGAGCTGCATGGCCAGGCCGGCCTGGAACAGCGCCAGGAACAGCGGCAGCAGCAGGGGCGGCGGAACGGCACGACCGAACTCGATCAGCGCGTCCACGTAGTCGGCCGCGACCCGCGAGCGTCCCAGTGCCACGCCGGCCAGCACTCCGATGAACGCGGCCAGCAACCAGCCGGAGAACATGCGCCCCATGCTGGGCAGGATGTTGTCCACGGCGTCGTCGGTGAGGAACAGGCGCGCGGCCGGGCCTGAGAACCACAGCTCGTGCATGCGGGCGACGATGCCCGTGGGCGGTGGGAAGTCGGTGTCTCCGAGCCGTCGCGTGACGAGCTCCCAGGCGGCGATGACAGGGAGGATCACCAGGACCCCGGCAAGTGATCTCACGTCTGCGCCGCACCCGTCCGCGCCAGGTGCCAGCCGAACAGACGGCGCTCGGCCGCCCGCAGCGAGGCGTTGGCCAGCAGGCCGAACATGCCGGCCCACAGCGTGGCCGCCATGACGAGGTCGGTCCTGTTTCCGCTGGCCGCCTGGATGACGAAGACGCCCAGGCCCCCGGTTCCCCCGGCGAACAGCTCGGCGCTGACGGCGATGATCAGCGCGACCCCGGAGGCGATCCGGACACCGGTCGCGACGAAAGGCGCGGCGCTGGGCAGGCTCACTCTGCCGAGCACGGCCAGCGGCCCGAATCCGAAGCTACGCAGCGAATCCTTCGCCAGCGGGTCGACGTCGTGCATGCCGTACAACGTGTTGAACAGGATCGGCCAGACGGACGCGTACACGATGACGCCGACCTTCATCAGGCCGTCCACCGGGATCAGCAGGATCGCCAGCGGGATGACCGCGACCGAGGGAATGGGCCGCAGAAACTCCAGTACGGGCCGGGCGGCGCGCTCCAACGGGGCCAGCGCGCCGAGCAGGACGCCTGCCGGGACCGCCACCGCCACCGCCACCAGCAGGCCGAGTGCCCAGTTCGTGAGCGTCGTGAGCGCTCCCAACAGGAAGTCTCCGTCGACCGCCAGCCGCACGGCCTCCATCAGGATGGCGGAGGGCGCGGGGAAGATCACGCCGTCGCCCAGCCCGAACCGGATCACCAGCTCTCCCGCGACGAGGAACCCCGCAACGCCTGCGACGCTGCGGAATGACCGCGAATGACTCATCCGTCCGACGGCGTCGCGATGACCGACTTCACGTCGATCGGACTCTCGAGGTACTTGTACTCAAGCATGAGGTCGGCGACTTTTTGCAGCCTGTTGGCGCTCAGCGCGCTCGGGAAGGTGCCCAGGGTGATGACCGAAGCGGTCTTCGCATCGATCTTCGTGTACTTGGGCAGGATCGCCTCGATCTCCTTACGGTCGTTCGACGCGAGTTCTTGCGCCTTGGCGATGGCTCGCTGAAAGGCGGCCAGCGTCTTCGGGTTCTTTTTGACCCAGTCGTCGGAGGCCATCCAGCCTGCGATCGGCAGGTCCTCGGTCTGCCCCGTCATGGTGTCGGCGATCTTGCGGAAGCCCAGCTTGCTCTGGTTGGCGGTGATGAACGGCTCGGTGATCCAGGCGGCGTCGGCCTGTCCGGCCTGGAGCGCGTTGCCCATGTCGGGGAAGGGCTTCTCGGCGAATTTGACGTCGTTCTCGGTGAGACCGGCCACCTTCAGCTGGGTCGTGACGGCCAGCGTGGCGATGTTCCGGAAGTTGTTGACCAGGACGGTCTTGCCCTTGAGATCCGCGACGGTCTTGATCGGCGAATCCTTCGGGACCATGATGTTGTAGGCGTTCGGACCGGCCTGGTACATGTCCGCGACCAGCTTGAACTTCTCACCCTTGCTCACCGCCAGGAAGGTCGAGACGTAGTTGGTCTGGGTGATGTCCAGCTGACCGTTCTTGATCTGCGGAAGGGCCGCGGCGCCGCCGACGATGGCGACCGGCTCGACCGTCAGGCCCTCTTGTTTGAAAAAGCCCTTGTTGATGGCGATGTAGAGGGAGACGGGGTCGGGAATCGGCATGGCGCCGACCCTGATGGTGGCCTTCTCCAGGCCGTTGCCGCCCGAGCCGGCCGACTGGCCGTTTCCGCCGCAGCCGGTGAATAACAGGGTGGCGGTAACGCCGAGCACGAGAGTGCGACGGCGCACTTTGCAGGTCATTTGAGGTTCTCCTAACACAGGAAGCCTCCGGTGATCGGCACCGGGGCACCGAGCGTGAAGATTACCGAAGGCGAGATCGATGCTGAAGCGCGACGGATGACGTTTCTCTTGGATTTCTCTGCAAATGAATTGCGTCACCAGCGCTAACAGTGGGTGTGGCGCCGAATGATCCGATGCTCCTGGGATCGAACTGCCGAGTTACTGTGTGTGATGTTTGCAGAGACGTGCAAATGTTGATTTATCTAGTACCTTGATTGGCGTTGGCCAGCTAATGGGGTTTGTGGTCGAATTGCGCCGGAGCTTGCCCGTGCTCGGTCAGTGGCGCCGGAGCTTGCCCGCGTTCAGTCAGCGACGTGGCTGAAGTCTCCCGAGGCAGGCCGTCCGGGGGACGCTTGCCATCGGTAAGGACAAAGATGACCCAAGTTGGTCGTGCCGGCGTTCCCGTTCTGCAGGAACGGTTCGTGGCCGACGAGAAGTCACCGGAGCAGGCGTCGGTGGAGCAGGTTCCCGCTCACGGGAACCCGATGGCGTTGCGGAACTGGCGGGTGCGAACCCGCCTCATCACGCTTATCGCCATTCCGACCCTGGTGGCCGTGGTCCTGGGCGCGCTGCGGGTCGGCATATCGATCAGCAGCGCGGAGCAGAATCAGCGCATCAGCAATGTGGGCTCCTTGGTGGCGCAGCTCGGCGAGCTGTCCCGCGAAATGGCACTCGAGCGAGACCTTTCCGCGTACTATGTCGCCTCCGACAGGGAATCGGCGCAGCTGGAGCGGCTCACGGCCCAGCGGCGGATCGTCGATTCCAGCGTGCAGCGTACGAACGCGACGGCCACGGAGGTCGACGACTCGCTGTCCGATCTCGGTCGCAGGAAGCTGGCCGTCGTCCGCACCAGGCTGACCCAGCTCTCCTCGCTGCGCGCCACCGTGTCCGGGCCGAACGCGCAACTGCCGCCGCTCCCGACGATGGAGAAGTACTCCGAGGCCATCGCGGAGATGCTGCAACTGTATGACGAGGTGGCGCAGGGCTCGACGGACGAGCAGCTGATCTCCACCAGCGCCGCGATGCGAGCCGTCGCCCGATCGGAGGAGGAGGCCGCCAAGCTGCGCGGCCTGCTGACGATCGCGCTTGTCAAAGGCTCGTTCGAAGAGCCCGAGCGCAAGGCTTTCCTCGACGCCCGCTCCAACCGCGAGAGCGAACGCGCCTCGTTCCGCGCCGTGGCCACGCTGGCGCAGCGGCAGTTCCACGACAACACGGTCGCCAGCGTGGAGGTCGGCCGGGGCGAGTTCTACATCAACAGGGCCGTGTTCCTCGCCAACGCCGGCCTGCCCCTGCGGCGGCTCGACACCTCGACGTCCAATGACGTCACCCTGTGGTTCAACGCCATCAGCGACACCGTCGACCGGCTGCACACCGTTCAGCGGGCGTTGCTGGAGCAGGTCGGCACCCGAAGCGCCGACATTCAGTCCAGCGACCGGTCCGCGGCCACGCTCAACATCATCATCCTCGCCGTGCTGCTGCTCCTGGTCCTCGCCATCACCGCGGTCATGGCCCGCTCGCTCGTCCGGCCGCTCAGGCGGTTGCGCAGGGACGCGCTCATGATCGCCAGCCAGCGGCTCCCCGAGCTCGTGCGGCAGCTGCGCAACAGCGAGGTCGACACGAAGGCGATACACGTGCCGCCGATCGCCATCTCCTCCAAGGACGAGATCGGCGAAGTGGCGCGGGCGTTCGACGAGGTCCACCGTGAGGCGGTCCGGCTGGCGGGCGAGGAGGCCCGCCTGCGCGCCAATGTCAACGCGATGTTCGTGAACCTGTCGCGGCGCAGCCAGACGCTGGTGGAGCGGCAGATCACCCTCATCGACGGTCTGGAGCAGGGGGAGCAGGACGAGCAGCGGCTCGGCAACCTGTTCAGGCTGGACCACCTGGCCACCCGTATGCGGCGTAACAGCGAGAACCTGCTGGTTCTCGCCGGCCAGGAGACGCCACGCCGCTGGAGCAAGCCCGTCAAGCTGGTCGACGTCGCGCGCGCCTCCCTGTCGGAGGTCGAGAACTACGAGCGGGTCATCCTCCAGGTGCCCGACGGCGTCGCCGTGGCCGGCCAGGCCGTCAACGACGTCATCCACCTGCTCGCCGAGCTGGTGGAGAACGCGTTGTCGTTCTCGCCGCAGGAGACCCAGGTGACGGTGTCGGGCAGCAGGATCGACGGGGGCGGCATGATGCTGTCGATCACCGACTCCGGCATCGGCATGACCCCGGACGAGCTCACCCTGGCCAACGAGCGCCTCATCGACGCTCCCACCGTGGACGTGTCGGTGTCGCGGCGCATGGGCCTGTTCGTGGTCGCGCGTCTGGCCCACCGCCATGGCGTCCGGGTGCAGTTGCGCCCGCACGAATCCGGAGGGCTCACCGCGATGATCCTCATGCCCGAGGGGATGCTCGCCGCGCAGGCGCCCAGCTATCCCGGCGGCTCCGCCGAGGCTGTCCCCACCCCGCCGCAGTGGGGCTCGTTCCAGATGGGTCCGGCCCATCCTTCGTACCCGTCCCACCCGTCCGGCGCCTGGCTCACGCCGTCCGAGAGGCCGGGGGGATCCGGCGGCCGGCCGTCCGCCGACACCGGCTCGTACGCCGTCGCCGACCCATGGGCGCCGCCGAGGAGGCCGCACGACCTGCCGAGCCAGGACACGATCTTCCCCAGGCGTCCCAACCTGGGGCTGCGCGGCGGCATGGACGACGCGCCGCAGCGGCCGTCCGGCTATGACTTCCCCGACACGGCGTCGGCGTCCACCGGTCCCATCCCGGCCGCCAAAGCGGCCTCGGACGAGTATCTGCCGATCTACGCCTCGATCGAGTCGGCGTGGTTCGAGCAGGGAGTCAGCTGGGGCGCGGCCGACGCCGGATGGAACGCCGCCAAAGCCGCCGCCGTGGAGCCGGTGCGCGACGGCGAGACCTCGACCGGGCTGCCCAAGCGGGTGCCCAAGGCCAACCTGGTGCCCGGCTCGGCCACCACGGCCTCCACGCCCAAAGATGTCCCGCCGATGCCGTCCGTCTCGGCGGACCGGGTACGCAGCCGCCTGTCCAGCTTCCAGCAGGGGTACCGGTCCGCTCGCGACGACATCAGCATGGGCAGGGCCGCCCCTGACCCGAAGCACAGAGGACAGGGCGCATGAACGACGTGAGCTACATGGCGTACGAGGTCGACTGGCTGATCAGCGAATTCGTCGGCATCGTTCCAGGAGTCGTCCACGTCGTTCTCTTCTCCGCCGACGGCCTGCCGTTGGCGACGTCCTCGGGCTTCCCCGTCGACCGGGCCGGCCGGCTGGCCGCGATCACCTCTGGGCTGGCCGGCCTGTCGGTGGCCGCGTCCTGCGCCCTCGACGGCGGCGGGGTCGTTCTGAGCATGGTGGAGATGCAGAACGGCATGATGCTGACCACCATGTCGATCGGCGAAAGCGCTTGCCTGGCCGTGCTCTCCGAGCCCGACTGCGACGCGGCGCTGGTCGCCTACCACATGACGCTCATGGGGGACCGTGCGGGTCAGGTGCTGACTCCCGCCGTACGCGAACATCTGCGCGCCAGCCAGATCAGGTGATGCGGACGAGCGAGCAGGACGCGGGCGACCACCTCATCGGCCCCCGGCCGACCGCCGAAACAAGCCTGTATCCGCCACCGTGACATGGGTAGCATCGCTGCTTCCTATTGGCCGAAGCTCGAGAGGAAGAGTTACCAAATGCGCACGCGCCTGGTCATTGAGCGGCTTGATCGGGTACCCGTGACCGTGACGATGGTCCCCGGATTGTCCATGCTCGCGCTGATCTGCGATGCGCTCGCGGGCCGGGACAGGGGCGCCCCCGAACGATGGCGGCAACTGGTGCGCTCTGCCGCGGTGACACCCGACGGAATGGTGGTGGATTCGCTCGCGGCACCCGGCTACACCATCATTCCCGATGTCGCGTTCCCCGGAGACTTCAGCCGAGATCTGGACGTTCCCACGCAGCTCGAAATGATTCGCGATCTGCCGCCCGACGCGTTACAAACAGAGCTGGACTCCATAACCGACGGGCGGCCGCCGCCCCACTGGCAGCCCGCGATGAAGCACCCTCGCCGTTGGCTGCACGGGTTCGCCAACCTGCTGGGGCAGGCGTGGTCGGTCATGCATCCGGAATGGCAGCAGACCCGCGCGCTGTTCGATCGCGAAGTCGAGCGGATCGCCGTGGCCGGCGTCCGAAGAGCACTCGATGTCGTGCTCGATGACCTGCACGCCGACTGCACCTTCGGTGAGGGCGTGCTGAGCGTCCCCGACTACGGCCCCGACGAGTTCTCCATCGACTCGAGAGGCCTGGCGCTGATCCCCATGCTCGCCGGGCCGAACGCGCTCATCGTCCGCTTCGACGGCCCGGACGCCGCCTGGATCGGCTACCCCCCGCCGTACCTGACGGTGTCCCGGCCGAAGGACACCGAGGAGCAGCTCCAGTTCCTCTTCGGCGACGCACGGGCGACCATCCTGGCCAGCGTCGACCAGCCGATGTCGATGGGCGTTCTGGCCAGGCGCATCAAATGCCACCCCAGCGTGATCACCTACCACTGCAAGCGCCTCGAATCGGCGGGGCTGGTCACCCGGCGGCGCGACGGCAGGGAGATCTACGTCCACCTGACCAGGCGCGGCACGGCCCTTCTCGATCTCTTCTCCTCCTGACCTCGGCCCATCGCCTGCGCGGCTTCCAAGCCCCGCGTGGCCACCGCGGCACGAAGCGCGTAGTGGGTGAATCCTCTGGCGGGTCCGGCGCCTCTCATATGCGTTCCGTCATCGACGAAGGAGAGGTTGTCGTGATCGTTGCTGTGGGAGTCGCGGTCGCCGTCGTACTCATCTGCACCTGTAGCGTGGTCGTGCTGCGGCGAAGGAGGCGTACGCGTGGCTGAGACGACGACCTGGCCGGACGAGGCGGTGATCGCGGCAGCCCGCGACGGCGACGCCGAGTCGATCGCCGCGCTGGTGTCGGGCGCGCACCCGCACGTGCGGCGCTTCGCCCGCCACCTGTGCGCCACGCCGGAGGATGCCGAGGACGCGGCGCAGGAGGCGTTGATCGTCCTCTATCGCAAGATCGGTACGCTGCGCGCCACCGGCGCCCTGGTGTCGTGGATGTTCCGGATCATCCGCAACGAATGCGTACGCCGGGCCAGGTTGGCACTGCGGCCACCGCCTCCCCTCCACGGCGCCGCCATGCGGTCCGCGGAGGAGGAGGTGTTCGAGCGGCTGGAGGCGGCGCGGGTGGCGGCGGCCATCGCGGCGCTGCCGGCCGACCAGCGGCAGGTGCTGATCATGCGGGACGTCCAGGGCCTCAGCGGCCGGATGACCGCCGACGCGCTGGGCCTGAGCGTGGCGGCGATGAAGTCGCGCCTGCACCGCGCCCGCGCGGCCGTGCAGGACCGGCTGGGAGAGGGGGTGTGCGATGACTGACGGACACGAGTTCGCCAGCGCGTCGCTGCCTCGGCATCTGGCGCGTGGCGTGGTGGGGTTCGGGGCGCTGATCGGCTCGGTCGCGCTGATCCCGGTGATCGGGCCGGTCAGCCTGGTGCTGGCGCCGGTGGCGCTCCTGGCCTTCCGCGGGTGCCCGACGTGCTGGCTGATCGGCCTGGCGCAGACCGTCTCGATGGGACGGCTGCGGCGGTCGTGTACGGACGGCGTGTGCGAGCTGCACGTCGCCAAGAGGACATAGCCGGCCTCTCCGGGAGATCGGGGGAATCGCCCCGAGGCGTCGGCAATGATCGATAACGTTCCGGGATGAGTGATGCGTTTCCTCGGCACGTGCTCTGCGTGCTCGGCACCGGGCTGGACCTGTCGGAGATAGAACGGACTGCGGCCGGCTTCGGCGGGTTCGTCCTCGACCGCGAATACTCGGAGGCCGAACCCGACCCCCGGATGCCGGAGGCGTTCGAGGCCAGCATGGCGGCGGCCTCGTTCGACGAGGCGGACTGGGCCGCAGTGGAGTCCCACGACACCGTCGGGTACCTGCTGTCCGCGCCGATGATGCGGGAGCTGGCGTTCGACACCTCCCGGCGGCTGCTGGCGGTGACGGCCGCGCTGCTGCGGTCCGGAGCCACGGCGGTGAAGAACGAGAGCAGCGGGATCGCGCACGGCCGGGACCGCTGGCTCGCGCTGGCCGATCGCGCGGCCGAGGCCACGGCCGAGGCCCTGGCCGACGCGCTGGTCAGCGCCTGGGTGCAGCGGCCGCTCCACGACGGTCAGGTGCTCTACAGCTGCGGCATGCACCTGCTCGGCGCACCCGATGTGGAGATCGAGGTCGGTGCGGAGCTTCCGACGGAGGACAGGCTGGCCGAGCTCGTCGCGCACCTGGACACGCTCGCCATCTACCTGCTCACCGATCCGCGCGCGGAGGAGATCGAGGACGGCGCGGGGTTCCGGATGGCCGAGGACGCTCCGCGGTGGTTGCTGCGCACCGGCGCGTGCGACCGTTATGACGAGGACGATCTGTTCTTCAACCCGTACGGATACGTCCGGCTGACTCACGCCTAGCCGGCTGCGGTCCTCGACGTACCAGCCTGAACGGCGGCGCATATGTCCGAACTGTCCATGGTTCAGCCGATGGCCAGGCGGAAGCGGTCGCCGAGGTCGGCGAGGCGTTCGACGGGTTCGTTGGCGAACACGAGCCGCAGGTAGTGCCCACCGCTGGGACCCCAGCCGTCCATGGGGGTGGCGGCGACCTTCGCCCGGTCGAACAGGCGCCGGGACAGCTCGGCGGGGGTCAGCTCCAGGGGCCTGGTGTCGATGAGGAGTGACCACCCGCCGTGCGGCCGGACGATCGGGTACGCGGCGAGCCGGCGCAGGACCGTCTCGCAGCGCCGTTGCCACTCGGCGGTGGCGGCGGCGACGTCGGCATCGGCGTAGGGCGCGTCCAGCGCGGCGGCCACGGCGTCCTGTGCCAGGCCGACCTGGCAGACGACGTTGGTCAGGCCCACCAGGCGGATGTCGGCGACGATGTCGGCGGGGCCGGTCACCCAGCCGACGCGCCAGCCGATGAGCCGCAGCTCCTTGGAGGCCGAACCGACGGTGATGGTGCGCCGTGCCAGGCCCTCGTGGGCCGCCGGGTGGCTGGGAGGGCGGCCGTCGAAGCGGATGCGTTCCATGGCCGCGTCGTAGATCAACCAGGCGTCGTGGCGTTCGCAGGCGTCGGCGAGGGCGGACCAGTGGCGCTCGTCCAGGACGAGGCCGGTCGGCATCGCCGGCCCCATCATCAGGACCGCCGCCGTGTCGGGTCCGACGGCGTCGGCGAGCCGTTCGGGGTCGACGGTCCAGCCGTCCGCGGTGGGCTGCGCGGGGACGAAGCGGGGGATGCCGCCCGCGAGCCGGACCCGGTTGACCAGGCCGGCGTAGATGGGGTCGCACAGCACGACCTCCTGCCCGGGCTCCACGGTGGCCAGCAGCGTGTTGAGGATGCCGTTGAGCCCGCCGGCCACGCTGACGCATTCGGTGTCGGCGTCGTAGACGTGCCCGGAGATGCGCCCGACGTGCGCCGCGGCGGCCGCGCGAAGCGAGCGGCGCCCCTGGAACGGCAGATAGCTGTTGGCCGCGTCGTCGTCGACGGCGGCATGCGTGGCGGCGATGGCGACGGCGGGCGGCCGCAGGTCGGTGTCGAGGTTCTCCAGCCGCAGGAACTCCGGGTCGCCCACGGCGTCGGCCGCGTCGCCGACGGCGTCCACGCCGATGCCCGGGATGTCGCGCAGCCGCGTCACCGTCATGCCGCCTCCTTTATATTGGTACGTTCATACCACTATGCTGATACGCATGGAGCTCGCGCAAGTGGTGGGGACGAACGTGCACCGGCTGCGTACGGCGGCCGGGATATCGCTGGCCGACCTGGCGTCCGCCGGTGGCATCAGCAAGACCACGCTGCACGGCATCGAGCAGGGCCAGGGCAACCCGACCCTGAGCACCCTGTGGGCCCTGGCCACCGCGCTGAAGGCGTCCCTCGGCGAGCTGTTGGAAGCGCCCGCCACGACGGTCGAGGTGGTACGCGCCGACGACAGGCGGCCGCGGGTCGAGGGCGACGCGGTCGGCGCGCGGCTCCTGCACCGCATCAGGGTGCGCGGCACCGTCGAGGTCTACGACATCGCCATCGCCGAGAGCGCCCAGCACTCCGACGCCCACCTGCCCGGCGTCGAGGAGTGCCTCGTGCTCACCCACGGACGCGTCACCACCGGACCCGCCGATTCCCCCACCGACCTGGCCGAAGGCGATTCCATCCGGTTCGACGCCGCTCACCCGCACCTGTACCGAGGCCACACCCCGGACAATCGTGCTGTGCTTCTCATGGTCCACCCGGAGGGCTGACCCGTCATGACCGTCCCCGATGTGTCCGAACTGCGCACGAGCGGCTGTTCGAGGACATCAGGGGCAGATCTTCCGGTAGGGCAGGCCGGGCAGATACTCCTGCCACTCCGCACGCGTCAGCGAGCGCCCGGCCCGGGCGCAGACGGCTGCGGCCGTGCGCTCCGGATCGACGGAGACCGCGCGCAGCACACCCGCCTCGTCGATGGTACGGAGCACCGCGCCACCGGCTCCGAACCCGGCCGCCATCAGCGGCTCGTCCGCCCCTGCGATCGACGACCCGAGCTTGCGAGGCGTGATGGGGTCCCAGAGCTGGACCTCCCTCTCAGTGAGGGACGCGGTCACGCCGCCCGTACGGGAGAAGACCAGCTGGATGATCCCGGTGGCGTCGCCCGGATACGGACGCAACGTCGGACCACGCCGCTTACCCGTGCGCAGATCCCAGAAGGCGAGCCTGCCCGACTGGCTGTAGGCGGCGAGGCTAGCCCCATCAGGACTGAAGGCGATGCTCCTCAAACCGCTGCTCAGCCCTCCTGGACCGAAGGCGGGGCCGACCGGCTGCCCGGTGGAGAGATCGATCAGGTGGTTGGCCGAGTCGCTCATCGGAGCGATGATCGTGCCGCCCGGCCGGAACACGATGCCCATCAGGTAGTTCGTGTCGATGGGCCGCAACCACTTGTGATGCGGCACGTCCCAGACGAAAAGCCGGTTTCGGGATGCGCCGCCGGTATCGGTGGCGGCGATCGCGACAAGCGTCCCGTGCTCGTTCACGGCCACGGCTTCCGCCATCCACTCACCCGGCAACTGGGCCCTGGTCACGCGCGACGGCTGCGCGGTGTCCCACATCTCCAGCGGCTTCCCCATGCCGCTGAAGGCCGCCAGCAGCCGCCCGTCTCCGCTGAACGCGAAGGCCAGGGTGCCGTCCCCGATCCTTATCTTCAGGGGCGATCCCAGTGGGCGGAGCTTCTCCGCGTCCCAGAGCACGAGCTGCTTCGCCTCGTACTGGTGCGTGGCGAGGAATCGTCCATCAGTGCTGAACACGGCGGACTCAGGGGCGTGGCCGGGCAGCCGCGTGAGGTGGAGGACATCGGAGATGTCCAGGCCCACCACGGTCTCGTCGGTCAGGTAACGCAGGGTCGTGCCGTCGAAGCCCACGCTCTCGGGTGCGCTCCGGTAGGAGAGCACGGTGTTCCCGTCCGAGACCCGGACAAGCTCAAGGCTGTTGTTCTTCCTGACCACGAGGTAGCGGCCGTCCGGGCTGAACCACATTCTGGTGTCGCCGTAGCCGTTCCCCCCGAGCGTCGGCTGGCCGGCGAGGTCGCGTCCCGTGTGTGCGTCGACGAGGGAGACCCCTGAATCGGTGGCGCAGGCGATGGTCCGTCCGTCCGGGCTGATGGCCGCCGTCCACACCTCCTTGGCCTTGGCGCAGCCGCCCGAGCGGGGCCATGGTGCCACCGGTTTCCCGCTCGGCAGCCTCAGCAGGCTGAACCGGCGCATGACACCCCCGTTCACGACCAGGTCGTTGGCCAGGGTGACGGAGGGTTCGAGCATGCCGTCCCCCGCCTCGATGTCCGCGCCGGTCCGCGTGTCCCAGAGGCCGCCGGCCTGGGATCCCAGCACGTTGACGTACCGGTCGCCGGTCTGGAACGTGACCCCGTTGAAGTTTTCCGGCTCCTCGATCCTCCGTCTGGCTCCGGTCTGCCTGCCGGTGCTCGTATCCCAGATGCGGATCTCATGGCCCGCCGCCACGGCCAGCATCCGGCCGCTGGGGCTGAGGCTGGCGCCCAGGAACTTCTCCCCGCCGATCTTCAGGTCGTCCCAGCCGCCGGTCTTCTTCCCGGTCCGCAGGTCGTAGATTCGCACCCCCTGCGGGGACACGCTGACGAACGTGCGCCCGTCCCTGGTGATCTGCCGTACGGTCTCCGCGCCCGAGTCCGGGTCGGAGAACGCCGCGCGCTCGCGCTGCGCCCAGGCGTTCTGCAGCGTCGCCCGCGTCGCGGTGACCGGGGCCAGCCGCCAGGCGGCGACGCTGAGCAGCATCGCCCGTACCGGGTCCGTCGTGCGCATCGCGTCGGCCTGTGCCGCCACCTTGCCCGCGACCGCCTCGTCCCGCTGTGCGGCGACGATCCTGCTCTGCTCCGAGATGACGAGGCTTTGCCGTACGGCGACGCCGCCGCCGATCAGGGCGAGGACGAGCAGGGCGGACAGGGTGACGGTGAGGAGGCGGCGGCGCCGGATCCGGTGGCGGGTGGCGGCGTTGCAGGCGTCGAGGAAGTCGCGTTCGAGCTTGCTGAGCGTGAGATGACGGCGTCCGGTGGCGGCCCAGCGCAGGGCCGTCTCCAGGCGGCTGCCCTGGAAGACGTCGCCTTCACGGCGCCCGTGGGTGTTCCAGTGACGTGCGGTGGCGCGGATCAGGTCGTGCGTGGGCAGGCCCTCGCGCTCGTCGCCGACCCAGGACCGCAGCCGTGGCCAGGCCTGTAACAGGGCGGGCCGGGCCAGCGCGACGTCGTCGCCTCGAACGGCGATCACGTAGGAGAAGACCTCCAGGATCCGTTCGAGCGCGGCCCGCTCGTCCGGTGTCCTCGCCTCGAACAGCTCCTCATGCGACGCGGCGCGTACGGTCACCTCACCGGCGTCCGTGACGGCCACCATGCGCAGGAACAGGTCGGGCACCAGGTCGCGTTCGCCGGGGCTGAGGAACCCGTAGGCGTCCTCCGCAAGCGTGCCGAGGGCGGGATCGGCCGCGGCACCCCGGCTGAGCAGCCCGGCCTCGGCGCTGCCGACGGTGAGCAGGTCGGCCTGGCCGCCCTGGAACCCGCTGATCAGGCCGAGCAACAGCTCGCGCGCGGTAGGCCGGGCGAGTGGATCCTTGGCCAGGGCCGCCGAGACCAGCGGCCGCAACGAACGCGGCAACGCGGAGAGGTCGGGTTCGGCGGACAGGACGCGGTGCATGACCGCGCCCAGGCTCTCGGCCCGGAAGGGGTCGTCGCCGTTGGCGGCGTAGAGCACGATCGCACCCCAGGAGAACACGTCGGCGGGAGCACCGGCACGCTGGCCGGTGAACACCTCCGGCGCCATGTAGGTCGGGGTGCCGGCCACCAGACCGGTGGCGGTCAGCGACATCTCCAGGGTCCGCGCCACCCCGAAGTCGATGACGCGCGGACCGTCGGGACCCAGCAGCACGTTGTCCGGTTTGAGGTCGCGGTGCACGACGCCGGCGTCATGGATCGCGGTCAGCGCCGTGGCCACCGCGGTGGCCAAACGGTGCAACTCGTCGCCGCTGAAGCGGCGCCCGTCGGCGACGGCCTGACGCAGGCTCGGCCCTTCGACGTAGTCGCTGACGATGTACGGCTTGGGCGCGTCCAGATCGACCGCCAGCACGCGTGCCGTGCAGAACGAGGCCACCCGCCGGGCCGCCGTGGCCTCCTTGCCGAAGCGCGACCGCAGATCCGGATCGCCGGCGGCGTCACCGTGCAGCACCTTGATGGCCACCCGGTCGCCCTGCGCGTCGTACGCCTCGTAGACCACCCCCTGGCCCCCGGCGCCCAGCCGCCCGGCCAGCCAGAAGTCCCCCAGCCGAAGAGGATCCCCAGGCAGCAGGGCCGACGCCATCTGATCACCCCGTCATCTCGGATCTTCTACGTCCTTAGATGCGGCCCCTGCGGCGGAAGTTGTCCTTCGTCGATCACCCGGCGGCGCCATGGTCGGGGAAGAGCCCCTGAAGGAGCGTGTAGCCCGGCATGCGTTCGGCCGGACGCACACCCACCGTGAACATCTCCGGCTCGTCGAACACCGGCTCTCCGTTCGGGCGGCGTGCGTACGGGACGCGCCCGTAGTCCACGCCGTCGTTCTGGTCGAAGCTCATCCAGGTGATCGCCTCCTGCTCCCCTTCGAGCAGCGGGAGGTTGGAGACGGCCCGGCTGAGGACCTTGTCCGGCGTGATCACCCATACCTGGGGGACCGCGAAGATCCATCGCGTCGCGGCGATCTCCTGGGCCCTGGTGGCGGCTCGATTCTCGAAGTCCGTGGCCGACTGCTGGTCGCGAAGGTAGTCGTAGTCGCTGAGCACGAGTTGGCGTTCACCCTGGAGCGCCACGATGGCCGGGCAGTCGCGGGCGAGGATGCTCTTCTCCAGCCGGCCGATCACGTCGAAGAGCAACGTGGCCGTCTCGTCGTTCATCACGTCCTCCGAACTTCGCAGTCCTCCACAGATCCTGCCATGACGCAATGGGATGGATCTCTCAGCGGAGGGCGTCATCTCCAGGGGGACGGGTCTGCCCGGTGAGCAGCGATCGAGTGCGGGCCGGCGCCGACGGAGGCAGGTCGGCGAGGACATCGGCGAGCGAGACCCCGGCCAGGCTGCCGCGCCACACCCGATGCGCCTCGGCCATCTTCACGGCGAGGATGCAGGCCTGCCGGCACTCCTCGGCCGGAAGCGCGCCGCGGCCCTGCCTGCGGATCTCGCGGCATTCGTACGGAGCGGAGGCTCCGTCCACCGCCTCCACGATCTGCAGCAACGTGATCTCCGCGGGCTCGCGCGCGAGCCGGAACCCGCCGCGCGGCCCTGTCGTCGCAGACAGCACGCCCGCCTTGACGAGCGACTGGAGCTGCTTGGCGAGGTAGGGCGCGGGCAGGTCGTAGTAGTCCGCCAGCTGGGCGGCCGATGCGGTGGTCCCCGGTTCGAGCTGCGCCAGCGAGGTGGCGCAGTGCAACAGCCATTCGGTGCTTACGGGCAGCTTCACGATCGGCAGGATATCGTGGATATTGCGGACCCGTTTAGTCCGAGATATGGTCCTGGTTGATCGTGGACAAGGAGTGATCTTCATGCGGATCGCCGTCGCCGGCGCGACCGGCAACATCGGTTCCCTGACCGTGGCCGCCCTCGAACGGGACGGGCACGACGTCGTACGCATCAGCCGTTCGCTCGGCCTGGACCTGCTCACCGGTGACGGGCTCGATGACGCCCTCTCCGGGGTCGAGGCCGTCATCGACGTCACCAACGGGCCGGAGGGGGATCGGGCCGAGACGGTGGCCTACTTCGCGGCGGCCACCCGTAACCTGCTCGCCGCCGAGGAACGGGCCGGCGTACGCCACCATGTGCTGCTGTCGATCGCCGGGGTGGGCCGGATCGACGGCAATGCGCACTACGCAGGCAAGCGGGAGCAGGAACGCCTGGTGGTCGCGGGCCCGGTGCCGTGGACGGTCGTACCGGCCACGCAGTTCCATGACTTCGCGGAGATGGTGGCCGGCTGGACCGAGCAGGACGGCGTGGCCACGGTCGCGCCGCTGCTCATGCAGCCGATCGCGCCCGCGGACGTGGCCGCCATCCTGGCCGAGATCGCGGTGGGCGAGCCGCAGGGACGCTACGTGGACGTCGCGGGGCCCGAGCCGCAGGACCTCGTCGACATGGCCCGGCGTACGCATCGGGCGCGCGGCCGGGAGGTGAAGCTCGTGCCGACCTGGTCGGGCTTGTTCAGCCCGGAGATGGCCGGCAACGTGCTGCTGCCGGGCGAGGACGCCCGCATCGCGCCGACGACGTTCGACGACTGGCTCCAGGAGCAGAAGTGACCCGGGTCAGTGCTGGACGGCGCCTCGGGCCTTGTGCATCGGGAGCATGTCGAAGATGCTGATCACGCGCGTGATCCTGCCGTTCTCGACGGTGAAGTAGTCGATGCCGCGGAAGTCCTTCAGCAGCGGGGTGTCGGTGGTGTACACGGTCGCCGCGTTCGTGTCGTTGCCCAGGACGTCGATGACGGTGGCGCTGATCAGCGAGGTCGCGAACGGTTCGAGGAACCCGCGGTAGCCCTCCACCCCCTCGAACGTGCCGGTCGGGGCCTCGCACACGACGTCGTCGGCGAGGAGGCTCAGGGCCTTGTCGATGTCCTTGCTGGTCCACGCGCGGACGAAGTCGTCGGCGATCTGCTGGGCGAGCCCGTTCGTTCCGGTCACAGCACAGTTCCTTTCAGAGACGCCGCCCCCGGTGGGCGGCCCGTCTACCTGCATCTTCACGGGGATATATGTCAGGTAGCGTCATATACCTTTGAAGACGTGAGATCCGAGCGCCTGCTGTCGATCATGCTGCTGCTGCAGACCCACGGGCAGCTGCCGGCCGGTGACCTGGCCGAGCGCCTGGAGGTGTCGGTCCGCACCGTCATGCGCGACGTCGAGGCGCTGTCGTCGGCCGGCGTGCCCGTCTACACCGTGCGCGGCCCCCACGGCGGCATCGCGCTGCTGCCCGGCTACCGCACCAACGTCACCGGCATGACCGCCGACGAGGCCCGCGCGCTGTTCGTGCTGATGTCCGGCCACGCTCACACCGAGCTGGGCCTGGGGCAGGCCCTCGGCTCCGCGCTGCGCAAGCTGATGGCCGCCCTGCCCGCCCCGCACCGGCCCGACGCCGACCTGGCCAGCCGCCGCATCCTCATCGACCCGGTGCGCTGGCGCGGCGGACCGGCGCGCTCGGCGACCGGCTCCGCCGTCGACCTGGCCGTGCTCCAGCAGGCCGTCTTCAACGACCGGCGGCTGCGCCTGCGCTACCGGCACGGCCGCGACAACCGTGTCCGCTCCTACACCCTCGATCCGTACGGCCTGGTCAACAAGGCCGGCGTCTGGTACCTGGTCGCCGACCACCGTGGCGAGCCCGCACTCTTCCGAGCCGACCGGGCCCTGTCAGCCGGCATCCTCGACGAGCCCGTACGACGCCGCGACGGCCTCGAACTGGCCGACGTCTGGGACGGCCTGCGCCGCCACATCGACGAGATCCCCGCCCCGCTGCCCGTCACGGTCAGCGTCCACCGGGACATCCTGGCCAGATTCCTGCGCATCCACGAAGCCGACCTGGCCGGCCCTCCTCCCGCGACCGACCAGCGAGCAGCGCGGGTGCACGTCGAACTGCACTTCCGCTCCCTGGCCGCGGCAGAGGTGCTCCTGGCCTTCGGCACCGACGCCGAAGTCCTCGCCCCGGCCGAGCTCCGCCGGACCCTGGCCCGCAAGGCGGCCGAAGCCGCCGCCCGCTACAACTGTGCATAACGGTGGAAACCGCTGGTACGCCAGACCGCTCCCGACGAGGTCACCGCGAACGCCTCCAGCTCGTCCTGCTCCTCCACCCACTCCCGCGCCGCTGAGCCCATCGCGAACGCGGCGGTGGCGTAGGCGTCCACGGTGGTCAGGTCGTACCCGACGAGGGTGAGCGAGGCCAGCGCGGTGGCGGGAGCGCCGGTGTGCGGGTCCACGATGTGGTGCCCGCGTTCGGCGGTGCCGGAGGTGGCGACCGCCAGGCCAGTCCCCGAGACGACGGCGGCCAGCGTCCCGGGCCGCAGCGGGTCGGCGATGCCCACCCGCCACGGCCGGCCAGGCTCCGGTGATGAGCCGAGGCGGACGTCCCCGCCGCCGTTGACGCTGTGCCGCCGCGCGCCCGCCGCCGCCAGCAGCGCCGAGGCGTGCTCGATGGCCCAGCCCTTGACCAGCGCGGACGGGTCGAGCCGGCCGCCGGGCATGAGCGTGAAATAGCCGCCGGTGTCGCGCTCGACCTGGGCGCAGCGGGCCAGCACGCGGACGATCTCGGGCGGGCAGCTCTCCGGGACGATCTCGCCCCGGCCGAGGCGGCTGATCGGGCTGCCGGGCCGGTACGTGGAGAAGAGGGCGTCCACGTGGTGCAGCCAGGCCACCGCCTCCTCGATCGCCGACGTGATCCGCTCGGATGCCTCGTGCCGGACGTCGAAGGAGAACACCGTCCCCATGACGTGCTCGACGTGCCGGATCGTCACAGCCCCGCCCGGTCGATCGCGCTCTGCAGGGAGCGGGTGTAGCCCTCGCTGGTGTAGGTGGCGCCGGACACCGTGTCGATCTGCGCGCTCTGCGCCGACAGCGCCTCCTGGGTGAGGATCGGCAGCGCGGCGTCGTTGATCTCGATGTCACGGCGGTTGCCGTCGGGCGCCTGCAGCACCTGGACGTCGGCGATCTTCCCGCCGGACACGGTGATCGCGACCTGCACCGGGCCCCAGCGGGTGTCGGCCGGATCGCCGGTCACGGTGGTCCCCTGAGCCGGCGTGGTGCCCTGAGCCGGCGTGCTGCCCTGAGCCGGCGTGGTGCCGGACTGCTTCTGGGCCAGGGCGGCGGGTGGCTGGGCCGCCTGCGACACGTCGTGCGGCTTGAAGGACAGCAGCAGCACCAGGCCCACGGCGGTGGCCAGCACGGCGAGCAGTGCTCTACGGATGGGCATTTATCGTCGTACTCCTAGAACTCGAAGGATTCGTGATGGATGTGCCGCCGGGGCACTCCTGCGGCCCGCAACGCCCGGATCGCGGCCCGGGTCATCTCGGCGGGGCCGCACACGTACACGTCGTGGTCGCGCAGGCCGGGCACGACCTGGGCGAGCACCGCCGCGTCGAACGGGCCACCGGGGCCGCGGGGGCCGGTCGAATAGTGCAGGTTCGCGCCCCGGGCGACGGCGATGTCCTCGAGCTCCTGCCTGAACACCAGGTCGGCCTCCCTGCGTGCCCGGTAGAGCAGGGTCAGCTCGCCGGGAAGTGACTCGAACAGCGCGCGCAACGGGGTGATGCCGACGCCGCCCGCGATTAGCAGCACCTGCCGGCGGGAGCGCAACCGGCCGGTGAAGGCCCCGTACGGTCCCTCGGCGAAGATCCGCGTCCCGGGGCGCAGCCCGGCCAGCGTCGCGCTGTGGTCTCCGAGCGCCTTGACCGTGATCCGCAGCCCGCCGGCACCGGGCGGGGCCGACAGCGAGTACGGGTTCGCCGACCACCACAGCCCCTTGGCCAGGAAGCGCCAGCGGAAGAACTGGCCGGGCTCGGCGCGCAGCCGTTCCAGTCGCCGGCCGGTGACCTGGATGGAGATCACGCCGGGGGCTTCGGCGGTCACCGCGGCCACCCGCAGCCGATGCCGCAGGAACAGCCGGACGGGTGCCAGGAGCCGGTACCAGGCGACGAGCGCGGCCACGCCGAGATAGAGGACGTACCAGGCGACCTGGGCGGCCCGGTCGCCGGCGAACTCCGCGCCGGTGGCGAGCTGGTGGCCGAAGGCCAGGTAGGCGGCGACGTAGGTGTAGAAGTGCAGCAGGTACCAGGTCTCGTAACCGATCCGGCGGCGGGCGGCACGGGCCGAGATCGCGCCGATGCCGAGCAGCAGCAGGCAGGCCGCGGTGGCCTCCCACATCTCGGGGAAGGTCACGACCATGGTGACGGCCTCGTCCGTCACGTGCTGCCCGTCGGTGATCGCGTACCCCCAGATGACCGACAGCACGTGCGCGGTCATCAGGCCGACGACGTAACGCCCGCCCATGGCGTGCCAGCGGGTCAGCCGGTCGGTGCCGACGCCGTGCTCCAGCGCGGGCACCCGCGCCATCAGCGCGATCAGCACCGCCATCGCGTAACCGGCCAGCAGGCCGGTGATTCGCCCGGCGTTCGTGAGCCAGCCGGCCGCGCCCACCACCGCGGACGTGTCCCGCCACCACAGCGCGACGACCGCGACCGCGCCCAGGCCGATCAGGACGAGCACCGGGCCGGGGCGGGCCACGAACCCGGTGGACCTGACCTGCGGGGCGGTTCGGGATGGTACGTGCGTGATGGTCACACCGTTCTCCTGCTTCTCCGGGAACGGGACCCACCGTGCCAAGCGAAACTCTGCGTTCCTTCTGAACGGCCCGGGACGGAGGTGGTCTCATAGGATTTTCAGAAGATTTCGGTATGAAATGGACATGGAGGTGACCGAGCCGGTGTTGCTGCGTCCTGACGGTGCGCCGATCCGCGTGCTGGTCGTGGACGACGAACCGGACATCGTCGAGGTGCTGGAGACGGTGCTGCTCCAGGAGGGGTGGCGGGTCCGCGCGGCCGGCGACGGCATGACCGCGGTGCGGGCGGCGGAGGAGTTCGTGCCGGACGCGGTGGTCCTGGACGTGATGCTGCCCGATCTGGACGGCCTGGAGATCATGCGCCGGATCCGCGAGCGACTGCCGGAGGTGTGCGTGCTGTTCCTCACCGCCAGGGACGCGGTGGAGGACCGCGTGGCCGGGATCACCGCCGGCGGCGACGACTACGTGACCAAGCCGTTCAGCCTGGACGAGGTGCTGGCCCGGCTGAACGGCCTGCTGCGCCGCGCGGGGATGGCCCGGGCCGGGAACGGCACGCGGCTCGTCGTGGCCGATCTCGTCATGGACGTCGAGGCCAGGGAGGTGACCAGGGCGGGAACGTTGATCGACCTGACGCCGACCGAGTTCGACCTGCTGCGGCTGCTCATGCTCAACCCGCGCCGGGTGCTGAGCAAGGCCCAGATCCTCGACCACGTCTGGTCCTACGACTTCGGCGGGCAGGCCCATGTGGTCGAGCTGTACGTCAGCTACCTGCGCAAGAAGATCGACGCGGGCCGCGAGCCGCTCCTCCACACCGTCCGCGGCGTCGGCTACGTGCTCAAGCCGCCCGCATGAGCCGCCTCCTGCCGCGCACGCTGCGGGGCCGGCTCGTCGCGGGGGTCCTGGCGCTGCTGGCGCTGGCCTGCGCGGCCGTCGGCGTCGCGACGTCGTTCGCGATGGACCGCTTCCTGATGGGACGGGTGGACCAGCAGCTCGCCACGATCGGCGGCAGGTACGCGGCGAGCCTGGAGCACGGCGACGACCGGAGCGGGGGCGACACGCGCAGCCAGGCCCCGGGCACCTTGGGAGTGCGCCTCGCCGGCGGCGTGATCACTCAGGCGGCGGTGGTGACCCCGTACGACGACGATCGGGCGCGGCTCGCCGGCGGTGACCAGGCCGTCCTGGCCGCGTTGCCGGCCGACGGCGTGCCCAGGACCGTGTCCCTGTCGAGCCTGCGCGAGTACCGGGTCGTCGCCGTACCGGGCCGCGACGGCGACGTGCTCATCACCGGTCTGCCGTTGCACGAGGCCGAGGAGACCTTGAGGCGCATGCAGGTGTTCGAGGTCTTCATGTTCGGCGCCGCGCTGGCCGTCACCGGCGTCGCCGGCGCGGTGTGGGTCAGGCTCGCGCTGCGCCCCCTGGAACGCGTGGCCGCCACCGCCCGGCAGGTCACCCGGCTGCCGCTGGCCAGCGGCGAGGTGGCGCTGACCGAACGGGTGCCCGACACCGATCCGCGTACCGAGGCCGGGCAGGTGGGGGCCGCGTTCAACAGCATGCTGGGGCACGTGGAGGCGGCGCTGGCCCGCCGGTACGCCGTCGAGCAGCGGCTGCGCGCGTTCGCCGCCGACGCCAGCCACGAGCTGCGCACCCCGCTCGCCGCCATCCGCGGCCACACCGAGCTGGCCCTTCGCGGCGCCGAGCCGATGCCCGAGGGGGTACGGCACGCGCTCGACCGCATCGACGCCGAGTCCGGCCGGATGAGCGAACTGGTCGCCGACCTGCTGCTGCTCGCCCGGCTGGACGCGGGCCGGCCGCTGGCGCGGGACGAGGTGGATCTCACCAAGCTGGCCATCGAGTCCGTCGGTGACGCCAGGGTCGCCGCGCCCGCCCACCGCTGGCGGCTCGAACTGCCCGAGGAGCCGGTCACCGTCCAGGGCGACCCGTCGCGGCTGCGCCAGGTGATCACGAACCTGCTGACCAACGCCGGTACGCACACCCCCGAAGGCACGGCGGTCACCCTGACGGTACGACGGGCGCCGGGTGCGGCGGAGCTGACGGTCGCGGACGGCGGGCCCGGCATCCCGGCGGACATGCAGGAGGAGATCTTCGAGCGCTTCTCCCGCGTGGACAAGGGGCGATCGCGCGCTTCCGGCGGCACGGGGCTCGGCCTGGCGATCGTCAAGGCGGTGGTCGCCGCGCACGGCGGCACGATCGGCGTCGAAAGCCGCCCCGGCCGCACCGCCTTCCACCTCCGCCTGCCCGACCCCGGGCAATAGCGGGTGTCATGCGGAAAATGAGAGGCACGCGAGCGGAGTGATGGCCTACCGTGCCGCGAGGATGAAGCCTCCCGCCGGCTATGTCGAGTTCGTCATCGCCGAGGGCACCTCGCGCCTATGCCCGTAGTGCCCGTCGCGTCGTCCGGTCGACGGCAGGGGTCTGGACGTCCGGCCCGGTCTCGCCGCCGTACGTGGTGATCTTGTACTCGACGGCCGTCAGGGAAAGGGTCAGCTCACGGATCCGGCGGCGGATCGTGTCACGATGCTCGATGAGCATGTCGAGCCGCTCGGGCACCGTGTGCTCACCGGCATCGACGAGCGAGACGTAGTCCTGCAGGTCACGCATCGCCATCCCGGACAACCGCATCCGGGTCAGGAACACCAGCCGCCGCACCGCGCCGGCATCGTAGACGCGATGACCGTGGCCGTCCCGGCCCACCACGACCAGCCCGGCCCGCTCGTAATAGCGCAACGTGTGCGGCGAGATCCCGAGCAGATCGGCGACGTCGGCGATCGCCATCGGCTCGGACACCTCGGCCAGATCGGAGAGGCGGAGGATCGCCTCGACCGACATCGCGCCGTCGTCGTCGCCGAGCGTTGCCAGCGCCCTGGTCATCAGATCGTCGGTGGCCATGACCACCAGCCTAAATCGGCCGGACCGATGCCGGGACATCCGGGAAGTCGGCGCTGCGGGCGGTCTCGGCCCACCGCTCGACCTCCTCCAGGCCACGCCGGTACGCACCCGAGATCCGCTCGACCGCCTCACGCCCGAGCGGCAGCCGCAGCGGCACCTGCTCACCATGCGCGAGGGACACGATGATCTCGGCCGCCCGCACCGGATCGCCCTCCTGACGGCCGTCGGCGCCGGCCATGTCCGAACGGACGGCGGCCAGCAGCTCACGGTAGGTCTGCGACGCCTCCACGAACTCCAGCGTCTCACCCGCATGGAAATCGGTCCGGAACCGGCTCGGCTCCACGATCACCACCCGGATCCCGAACGGCGCGACCTCCCCGGCCAGCGCCTCGGACCACCCTTCCAGCGCGAACTTCGACGCGGAGTACGCCGACACCCCCGGGAACGACATCCGCCCGCCCTGGCTGCTCATCTGCACGATCGTCCCGGTGCCCCGCGCGCGCATCGCGGGCAACGCCGCCCGCACCAGCGCGGCCGGCCCGAACAGGTGCAGATCCATCAGCTCACGCAACTGCGCGTCACCGACCTCCTCGACCGCGCCGACCACGGCCCGGCCCGCGTTGTTGACCAGCACGTCGAGCTGCCCGAAACGGACAAGGGCGGCACGCACGAGCTCCCCGGCCGCGCCGGCGTCCCGGACGTCGAACTCCGCGATCAGGCAGCTGTCGGGGTAGGCGTCCGCCAGGTCGGCCACGCTCTCGGGCCGGCGCACCGCCGCCACCACGCGGTCGCCCGCCGCGAGCGCCGCCTCCGCCAACGCGCGTCCGAAACCGCGGGACGCGCCGGTGATGATCCAGGTCTTTGTCGTCATGCCGGCGACGCTACGGCTTCGAGCGCGCTCGAACGCAAACCGGCTAATTGGGGCCGCGCGCCCGGAAAGCCATGACGTAGAAAACCGTTGAGGCGACGAGGAAGCAGACGGTGGGAACCATCAGGATGAGTCTCAACAGCGGATCGACGTCCAGAACTAGGGGAAGCAGCATTGTCGTCAGCGAGGCGGACATGAAGATCTGCGCCCAGGAGAACGGCTTCCAATAAGCCCATTTACCTGCCGGAACCCAGCGCGGGAGCCCTCGGTTGATCAGTGTGAAGACGCCGAACAAGAACGGAAAAGCACACGACGTGAGAGCGATCAGCGCCATGTAGTGCGTGACTGTCTCTAAGGACTCAAGCATGTGACCCGCTCTCCACAACGCGCCGCTCCGTGGCGTCGATGTAGTCGCGGAGGGACTGGCGGGAGCGGGCGAGCGTGTCGATGTGCTCGTCCAGGCCGTGCAGGCGGGCCCGCAAGGTGTCCAGGAGCTCGGGGCAGGGCTCCAGGTCGGGGGCCGCGCCGGTGGCGCAGGGGAGCAGGTACGCGATCTCCTGGGTCGACAGCCCGGCTTCGAGCAGCCTGCGGATCTGGGTGACGGTCAGGACGGCGTCGTCGCCGTACTCGCGGTAGCCGTTGGTGCCGCGCTCGGGTTCGAGCAGGCCCTGGGCCTCGTAGTAACGCAGCTGATGCGTGTGGACTCCGGTCTGCCGGCTCAACTCCCCGATCAGCACGCTCGTTCCCCCTTGACCTTCATATCGGTATGAACGTTGAGGATTCTGCCATGAGCACCAACAACGCCAACCACACTCCCGTGACGGTCATCGGCCTGGGGCTGATGGGCCAGGCGCTGGCCGGAGCGTTCCTGCGCGCGGGGCATCCCACGACCGTGTGGAACCGTACGGCGGCCAAGGCCGACCAGCTGGTGGCCCAGGGCGCGACGCTCGCCGGCTCGGTCGGTGAGGCCGTCGCGGCCGGCCCGCTCGTGGTCGTCTGCGTCACGGACTACGACGCCGTGCACGGGCTGCTCGACCCGCTGGGCGCGGTTCTCGACGGCCGGGTCCTGGTCAACCTGGGCTCGGGTACGTCGCAGGGCGCCCGTGAGACCGCCGAGTGGGCGGCGCGGCAGGGCGGCGCCTACCTCGACGGCGCGATCATGGCCGTCCCCGCGGAGATCGGGGCGGACGCCGTCATCACCTACAGCGGGCCCCGGTCGGCCTTCGAGCAGTACGAACCCGCCCTGAGGAGCCTCGGTTCGGGAGCGACGTACCTCGGCGACGACCACACCCTGTCGGCGCTGCACGAGATGGCCGTGCTGAGCCTGATGTGGAACATCCTGAACGGATTCCTCCAGGGTGCCGCCCTGCTCGGCGCGGCGGGGGTGCGAGCCGGAGCGTTCGCCCCGCTCGCCGGCAAGGGGATCGAGATCGTGAACGGCTGGCTGGCGGACTACGCGGAGCAGGTCGACACCGGCACGTACCCGGCTCTGGACTCCACCATCGACACCCACCTGGCCGCGATGGACCACCTCATCCACGAAAGCGAGTCCCTCGGTGTCAGCGCCGAGCTTCCGAGGTTCATCAAGGCCCTGACCGACCGGGCCGTGGCCGACGGGCGCGGCGGCGACGGCTACGCGGCGATGGTCGAGCAGTTCCGCAAGCCGTCATGACCGGCACCCCGTTCGACCCGCGCACGCTGCTCGCGGAAAGCCGGCTGGGCGTCCTCGCGACGATCAAGTCGGACGGCCGCCCGCAACTCTCCCCCGTCATGCCCTTCTACGACAGGGAGGCCGAGGTCGTCCACGTCTCGATGACCGAAGGGCGGGCCAAGACGGCGAACCTGCGCCGGGACCCGCGGGCCGCGCTGGAGGTCACCAGCCCAGACGGCTGGTCATGGGCCACCGCCGAGGGCACGGTGACGCTCACGGGGCCGGGCGCCGATCCCCACGGTCCCGAGGTCGAGGCGCTGGTGGACTACTACCGCCGCGCCGCGGGGGAGCATCCGGACTGGGAGGAGTACCGGTCGGTGATGGTGTCCGACCGCAGGGTGCTCATGACGATGCGGGTCGAGCACGTGTACGGAGAAAGAGTCCGCTGACCGGCGGGCGTTTCGCCTTTTCCATGACCTCCCACGTAATCGCCACGGTACAGGTGCCGGCGGCATTGTCTATCTCGCAAGCGGCCACCACACCAGGAGAGCGACATGACCGCCGTCAAGGCACCCGAGTCCGCCGTCCCCCGGACGGCGGACCCCGGCCAGGGGACTTTGCTGGTCCTCCTGTCCGGCCTCTTCATCACCACCCTCGACTTCTTCATCGTCAACGTGGCGATCCCCGCCATCCAGCGGGACCTGCACGCCACGCCTTCGCAGATCCAGTTCGTGGTGGCGGGGTTCGGCGTCGCGCTGGCCGCCGGGCTGATCACCGCCGGCCGGCTGGGGGACCTGTACGGGCGGCGCCGGATGTTCGCGGTCGGCCTGGCCGGCTTCACGGTGGCGTCGGCGCTCTGCGGGGCGGCGCCCACGGCCGGGATCCTGATCGGCGCCAGGGTCGGCCAGGGCCTTGGCGCGGCGCTGCTGATGCCGCAGGTCCTGGCCATCATCAACACCACCTTCACCGGCGAGCACCGGGCCAAGGCGTTCAACGCCTACGGCGTCACGATGGGCTTCGGCGGCGTGTTCGGGCAGCTCATCGGCGGCGTGCTGATCAACGCGGACCTGGCCGGGCTGGGCTGGCGCACCATCTTCCTGATCAACGTGCCGGTGGGCGCGCTCGCCATCGCCCTGGTCCCGCGCCTGGTGCCCGAATCCCGCCTGCCGGGCGGCCCGAAGCTGGACCTGGCCGGTACGGCGCTCGTCTCGCTCGGCCTGGTCGCCATCGTCTACCCCCTCGTTCAGGGCCGCGAGCAGGGCTGGCCCGCGTGGACCTGGCTGTGCCTGGCGGCGGCGGTCGCCCTGCTGGCCTCGTTCGCGCTGCACCAGCGGCGGGTCGCCGCCCCGCTGGTGGACCCCGGGCTGTTCCGGCACCGCTCGTTCTCCGCGGGCACCGTGGTCAGCCTGCTGCACTCGATGACGATGGGCTCGTTCTTCCTGATCCTGGCGCTCTACCTCCAGCAGGGCCGCGAACTGGACGCCCTGGGATCGGGGCTCATCTTCCTTCCGCTGGGCCTCGGCTACTTCGCGTCCTCGACGCGGGCCGTCCGGCTCGCGGCCAGGCTCGGCCGCCAGGTCGTCGCGCTCGGGGCGCTGACCATGGCCCTCGGGTACGGCCTCCTCGCCCTGACCGCCACCGCCCTGGGCGAGCACGGTCCCATCGCCTGGATCATCCCCGGGCTCGTGGTCGCCGGCGCCGGAATGGGGCTGGTCATGGCCCCGTTGCCCGCACTCGTCCTGAACGGCGTGGACCCCAGGCACGCGGCCGCCGCCTCCGGCGTGCTGAGCACCGCGCAGCAGGCGGGTGGCGCGATCGGCGTGGCCGTGGTCGGCGTGGTCTTCTACGGCGCCCTGGGCGGCTACCCGCATGCCTTCGCCATGGGCCTGCTCCTCCTCATCGCGCTGGACGTGGCGGTCGCCGCCCTGGTCCAGGCCCTGCCCCGGCCGCGTGCCCGCACCGAAGGGGCAGAATGAGCCGGTGACCAGTCCCATCGAGGCACCCGCGCTCGTCCTGATCCCGTTGCGCCCGGAGCACGCCGACGAGATGGCCGTCGTGCTGTCGGACCCGGAGCTGCACACGTTCACCGGCGGCGCCCCGCTCACCGTGCCGGAGCTGCGCGCCCGCTACGAGCGGCTGGTCGCCGGGCCGCCCGGCTGGCGCAACTGGGTGATCCGGTCGCGGGAGGAAGAGCGGCTGGTCGGGTACGTGCAGGCCACGATCGACGGCCGGACCGCCGAGATCGCCTGGGTGATCGGCACACCCTGGCAGGGCCGCGGCCTGGCCACCGCGTCCGCCAGGGCCCTGGTCGACCAGCTCGTACGGGAGGGGATCGACACGATCGTCGCGCACATCCACCCCGACCACGCCGCCTCGGCCGCCGTCGCCACGGCGGCCGGCCTGCGTCCCACCGACCGGTGGCACGAGGGGGAGGTCCGCTGGGAACGTACCGTCTGATCCGTAAAGATCCCCTACCCTTGGGGGAACTTGATCTCAAAGGTCTGACGTCGGGGTGTTGAATCGTGGTCACGCACGAAGAGATGGTCGAGGCTTTCGGTGACGAGGGCCTGCTGCTGATGGACGTCGAGCAGTGCCGCGAGAAGGGGCTCTCGGAGGAGGACGTCCGGATCCTGTCCGAGGTCGGGCTGCCGGTGCGCGCGGACCAGGCGTTCACCACCTTCATCGCCGACGAACCGCGGGTGGGATCCCTCGTCGTGTTCAGGACGCCGGGCGGGGACCTCAACGTCCTCACGCTCGGCGGCACGTCGGGAGACACGGGCATGCGCTACTTCCTCGACATCCGCAGCGGCGTCGTCGGCCTGCTCTCGATGGACGAGACGCCGCAGGCGGAGAAGATCAACAGTTCTCTCGCGACCTTCGTCGAGTTCCTCTACCGGCTCAGGCTGCGCCAGCAGGCGTTGAACGGCGAGTCCCCCGAGGCCGGCAAGGACTACACGGAGAAGCTGTGGCTCTCCCTCAAGGAGCTGGACCCGGACGCCTTCGGCGAGGCCGAGGCCTGGTGGTCGATGGTGATGGACACCCTGATGAGCCGGAACCTCATCTCCGAGACCCGCGCGTTCCTCGAACAGCGCCGCGCCGAGGTCGCCGACACCGTGTCCAAGCCGATCGAGTTCGAGGAGGCCGTCTCGCCGCGCGGCACGCAGCGCGAGGGCTTCGACCGGGCGCTCAGCCGGTTGGAGCACGAGGGCTGGCAGATCGTCGACGCCGAGCGCTTCGCGTCCGACACCGCGACCAGCGGCCTGCTGAGCCCGTGCGCCGACCACTTCACCCCGGACGGGACGCTGGCCGACGACGTGCCGCTCGCGTGGCGGGGCGGGCTGCCCTCCAACATCCAGGCGGCGTTCGCCCGTGAGGGGCTCGTGGTCTCCGTTCCCGGGCAGGCGGGTCAGGAAGACGACTACGACGCGCTGCTGGAGATGGACGCCGACGAGCTGGCCGAGCACAGCGACGCCCTGATGGACTCGCTCATCGCCTCGGTCCACGGCCTGAACAAGCCGGAGGAAGGGGTCGTGACCTGCCTGGCCGCCGACCGGTCGTCCGACCTGTGCCGGATCTCGGCGGCCTTCGACCGGCTGACCGCGCACGGCTACCTCGCCGAGCCCGACCTCTGGCCGACCGCCTCCGGCGCCTGGCAGCAGGTCCACGAGGCGGCCGCCGCCGCCGGGCAGCCGCCCAGGGCCGTCTTCTGGACGACGCAGTCGCACACGACGAGCTTCGACGCGTACGGCGATCTGGTGGACGAGCTCGTCCTGCAGTGGACCGGCGATCGGGACCTGATCGCGCAGGCGCTGGCCGGCACCGGGCTCGAGGTGGAGGTTCCCGAGCACGAGAGCACCGCGTTCCTCCTGCGCCCGGCCTCGGAGGGGCGTTTCGAAGTTTCTTGATGTGAGCCGTCGCCCGCTGCGGGGCTCTGTACCGTGCTGCCGGTGAAGATCCAGAAGATGGGAACCCGGCCGTGGCCGGCCGCCGGCGCGGCGATGATCACGGTGCTCGCGGGGGTGGCCGGCCCGGCCCGGGCGGGGGAGAACTACGGGGAGTACTCCCGGTTCGCCGACCGCAGCGCCGGACAGTACTGGTCCGACGGGCAGGCGGCCGGGCAGTGGACCTGGAAGCCCCTGTCGTCCACGACCTCGGAGATCAGCTGGGGCGATCCGAAGAAGTGGCCGCCGGACTCCGCGGAGAAGTTCGTACGCGACGGCGACTGGCTGACGCTGGACGGGTGGCGGGGGAACGGCACGTACTACACCGTCAGGGTGACCAAGGAGCAGATCGGCGACGCCAAGTGCAGCGACCTGCGTACGTTCGCCACGTCGGGTCCGCAGCACTACGTGAAGTGGGACATTCCCTCGCAGGGCTACTGCCTCAAGGCGTGGGGGACCATCACCGAGAAGTCGTCGGGGAAGGTCATCGACTTCGGCCACACCCAGATCTGGTCGCCGCCCGCGCCCTGCTCGAACCAGTACCTGAGCGGGAAGACCTGCATCAAGCAGTGGGAATCCTGGTGGGACAACAAGGACGCCCCGGGCAAGCCGATCACCAGGAAGCTGGACCGCGACCAGCACATCGCCCGCGGCCTTGGCATGGCGTTCAAGATCCAGCAGTATTTCCCGAAGGACTGGAAGTCGGAGGCACGCTCCTACTGGACCTGGTGATCCATGATCGTATGGCTGAACGGGACGTTCGGCGCGGGTAAGACGAGCACCGCGAGGGAGCTCGTCCCGCTCGTTCCGGGTGCCCGCTACTTCGATCCCGAGCAGGTCGGCTTCATGCTGCGGACCGTCTCCGACCTCCCGCGCGTCGGTGACTTCCAGCATTGGACGCCGTGGCGGGGCCTCGTCGTGGAGACCGCGGCGCGGCTGCTCGACTACGTGGGCGGGGCGCTCGTGATGCCGCAGACCGTCCTGGTCGAGGAGTACTGGCGGGAGATCAGCGCCGGCCTGCGGGAGGCCGGCATCCCCGTGCACCACTTCGTGCTCCACACCGACCAGGAGACCCTGACCCGCCGGATCGAGGCCGCGGACGACGTGTCGGCCCGGAAATGGCGGCTGGAGCACCTGCCGGCGTACGCGGACGCCTTGCCCTGGCTCAGCCGCGAAAGCCAGGTCGTCGACACGACCGAGCAGCCGCCCGCCGAGGTGGCCAGGACGATCGCGAACCGGCTCGGCTGAGGGTGTTCATCCACAGGTGTGTGCCCAGGCCGGTGGACAGCCGGGCGGAGGCGGTCGCGGGCTGTGGTATGGCGACGCCAAGCCCTGATTCTCCAGCATTCCGGCCCTGCCGGGGCGTTTGGCGCAGGTGCTTCCGCCGCCCCTGGTGAGGGCCCGTACGGGCCTGGTTATCCACAGGAGGAGCCGGTTATCCACAACTGGCGGCCCTCGCGGACGAACAGCAGGGCGAAGGCGGGAAGGGCCGCCAGAACGCTCATCAGGATCACTGCCCCCGCCAGGTTGCCCGCCACCAGCAGCGGGGTGACCACGGCGGCCCCGACGGGCGGGGTCGCCTGCATCATCGTGCGGAAGACGCCGAAGACCCGGCCGCGCTGGGACGGCGGGATGCGCTCCATGCGCAGCGATTGCGCCCAGACGGTCATGGGGGCGCTGAACATGCCGATGACCAGGAAGCCCGCGGCCACCGGGAGCCAGTCGGGCGACCCCAGCGCCGCCAGGAACCCTGCCGCCGCCACCAGCTCCACCACCGCGATCGCGACCAGCCTGTCGATCCGCGGCCGCCAGGCCCCGGCCACGAACCCGCCCAGGAGCTCACCGGCCGACAGGGCGGCCATGAGGAGCGAGAGTGCGGCGCCGTCGCCCGGAAGCTGCTCCTTGGCCAGCCACGGGGCGACCACCATGGTCATCGCGCCTTCGGCGATGTTGAAGGCCATGAAGGCGAGCGTGGTGCCGATGAGGACCCTGTCCCGGAAGACCGTCACGCGTTCGGCCTGGGGCGCCGGCTTCGCGTGCGGGCGCAGGGGGCGGCGGATCAGGGCCACGGCCACGGCGAAGCAGGCGTAGGTGGCGGCGTCCAGGGCCAGGAGGTTTGCCGGGCCGAGGGTGCTCAGGAGCGGGGCGGCCAGGGTGAAGCCGATGATGCCGGACAGGGAGTAGCTCACGGATTCGAGCGCGTTGGCGGCGTCGCGTTCGCGCGGGGCGACCAGGTCGGGGATGGCGGCCGGGACCGCCGCCATGGGGACCATCTTCAGCAGGCCGTAGAGGGCGGCGACGAGGAAGGGGAGCCAGGCCGGCACGGTCGCGACGGCCGCCGCGAAGGGGATGGATCCGACGGCGACACCGCGCAGCACGCTGTCGGTGATCAGCGCCGCCCGCTTGTCGAACCGATCGAGCAACGGCCCCGCGACCAGGCCGCCGACCACGACGGGAGCGGTGTAACAGACGGCCAGGAAGCCCAGCTTCGCCGTTCCGCCGGGCTGGGCCAGGACCAGCCAGGACAGGGCCACGAACGTCATGCTGTCGCCCACCACCGAGACGGACGCGCCGAGCCAGAGGCTGCGGAAGTCACGCCTGTTCTTGAGGAGGGACAAATAGGTCGACACGAAAGGTTCCTCAGGGGGTGTGGGCGCGTGGCGCGCTCAGGTGCTGCATCGCGTACGAGCGCCAGGGCCGCCAGCGGTGCGCGTCCCCGGCCGTCAGCCCGAGGCGGTGCAGTCCCTCCTGCACGGCCGGGTCGGAGGGGAGGAAGACGTCGGGGTCGCCGAAGGCTCGCATGCGGATCCGTGCCACGGCCTCCACGTCCATGCCCGGCAGGGCCAGGAGCTCGCGTTCGACCTGGTCGCGATCGGCTTCTGGGCCGAGGTGGAGGGTCCCGGCGGTCAACGCGCGGGCCAGGGCGGTGACCGGGGCCGGCGCGTCGGAGCTCGCCAGGGCCTCCATGCGGGGGAAGGCATGAGTGACGCCGGCCGCTGGATGGGGGAGTCGGGTGCCGTAGGTGCGGACCAGGCGGGCGAGCCGGGATCGGCCGGTGGGGGTCTCCTCGTTCAGGATCGCGCGGATCGCCATCTCGGCCGCGTCCACCTGGCCGGGCACGCGCCTGCCGGGAGTCCGCGCCACCACGGCGGCGAGGCGCGGGTCGCGGGTCAGATGGTCGGAGATGTCGCGAGGGTCGGCGTCCAGGTCCAGGAGGTGGCGGCAGCGCCGTACCGCCGCCGCCAGATCCTTCATGTCCTCCAGGTGGAGCTCGCAGGAGACGTACGTGCGCGCGGGCCGGAGCGTGACGAGGCCGAGGCCGTGCGGAAGGGTCAGCGAGCGGCGGTAGCAGTGGACGGTGACGTCCTCCAGGCCGGGGATCGCGCGGGTGGCGAGGTAGGAGAACAGGGCCGACAGGTCCAGGGGCGGGCGGTAGGTGAGGCGTAGCCGTACCGCGCCGGGTGGGCGGCGGGCGGAGGGAGTGCCCCGCAGGGCGGTGGGTGTCGTGCCGTAGACCCTGCGGACGGTGTCGTTGAACTGGCGGATCGAGGAGAAGCCGGCGGCGAACGCTATCTCGCTCGCGGGCAGGTCCGTGGTCTCCAGGAGCGTTCTGGCGGTGGCCGCGCGCTGTGCCCGGGCCAGGGCCTGCGGGCCCGCGCCCAGGTCGGCGGTGAGCTGGCGGTGCAGCTGGCGCTCGCTGTAGCCGAGCCGGGACGCCAGGCCGGCGACGCCTTCGCGGTCCACGAGCCCGTCGGCGATGAGCCGCATGGCGCGGCCCACCACGTCCGCCCGGACGTTCCACTCGGGGGAGCCGGGGGCGGTGTCCGGGCGGCAGCGCTTGCAGGCGCGGAAGCCCGCCTCCAGGGCGGCCGCGGAGGAGGGGTAGAAACGGACGTTCTCGCGCTTGGGCAGGGCGGCCGGACAGCTCGGGCGGCAGAAGATGCCGGTGGTCACGACGGCGACGAAGAACCGGCCGTCGAATCGGCCGTCGCGGCTTCTGAGCACGGAATACGCGTCTTCGTCGGTGAGCACGCGGACCACTCTTCCGGTTCCGCCGCCGCGCCCACTAGTGGAAATCGGACATCAAGCAGCTCAGCCCAGGTCGCGGTCGCGGAGGCGGATCAGGGCGGTGGCGACGAGCAGCGCGGTCAGCGCGAGGATCACCGTCGCCGGAGCCGCGGTGAACGGCTCGCCCGACACCGTGTTGGGCGTGTAGTGGAACGGCTCCACGCGGCTCCAGCCCCACAACCCGATCAGCGGTCCGACCAGGTCGCCCACCACAATGACCGCGCCCCAGACCGTCCACGAGAGCGCCACCGACACCCGCGGCAGCACCCCCACGGCGAAGGCGGCGAACGCTCCGACGAGCCAGGCGGCCGGTACGTGTTCGAGTGCCGCAGCCAGGACCCGGCCCACCGCCGGATCCCCCATGACCAGCGAATAGATCAGCCCCGTGACGAACCCGCCGAGGGCCAGCAGCGCCAGCGTGCCGAGCGCGGCCACGGCCAGGTGCGCCGCCGCCCAGCGCAGCCGGCTCACCGCGGTGGACAGCAGGGCCTCGGCGTGGCCGGAGGACTCCTCGTGGTGCAGCCGGAGCGTGGCGAGCACCGGGTAGAGCGCGACCGTGTACGCCAGCAGGAGCACGATGATCCACAGGTACGCGTCCACCGGATCCCCCGACGGACCCCCGTACCGGTGCAGGAAGGCGTCGAGGACCCATCCGGGCTGCTCCGCGAGGCGGGGCGCGACGCCGCTGAGACCGGAGAAGAGCGCGGCGGCGGCCATCACGCCCGCGGCCCACTTGGCCAGCAGGCCGCGCTGGAGGCGCCAGGCCAGGCTGAACGGCCCCTTCAGGTACGGTCCCGTGGCCGGCCCAGGACGTACGGGCAGCAGGCCCGCGTCCAGGTCGCGACGGGCGGACAGCGCGTACGCGAGCGCCAGCAGGACCCCCGTCGCCACCAGCGACACGATCAGCGGCCACCACCGGTCGGCCGAGTAGGCCCGCACCAGGTGGCTCCAGCCGAGCGGCGAACTCCACGTCAGCCAGGTCGCGCCCGAGGCGTCGCCGAGGTAGCGCAGCACGTAGGAGACGCCGAGCGCGAGCAGTCCGAGCGTGGTGGCGGTGCGCGCGGTCTGCACGAGCTGGGAGGCCACCGCGCCGATCGCGGCGAAGACCCACCCCGCCGCCGTGATCGCGGCCCCGTACGCGAGCGACCCGGCCACCTCCATGCCGATCGCGACGAGGACGCCCGCGGTGAGCGCCCCGGCGACCAGCGCGGCTACGGCCGCGGTGACGAGGGCCGCAGTGAGCGGCGCGGCCCTGCCGATCACGCCGGACAACATCAGCTCCTGCCGTCCGGACTCCTCCTCCGCCCTGGTGTGCCTGATCACGATGGTCAGGGCCATCCAGGCGGTGAGCAGGAAGAGCAGGCCGCCGCTGCGCCAGGCCGCCATCGCGCCGACCGAGGGTTCGGCGACGGGGCCGCCGAGGCCGAGGAAGATCGGGTTTTCGGAGATCACCCGCGCGTACACGCGCAGCGCCTCCTGAGTGGTGAAGTAGCGGTCGATGTAGGAGACCAGGCCCGCGCCGAGCATGACGACGACGAGGATCCAGACGGCCGAGCGGAGGCGTTCGCGTCGGGCGGCCAGCCCGAGGAGCACGGTCATCGCGCGGCCCCCTGGTAGTGGCGTAGGAACAGGTCCTCCAGGCTCGGCGGACTGCAGGTCAGGCCGCGTACGCCGATCGCGGACAGCCGGGCGAGCAGCCCGTCGAGCGCGTCGGAGTCGGCCTGGCACGTGAGGCGGCCGTTCTCGACCAGCACGTCGTGCACGCCGGGCAGGTCGCTCAACGGGCCGGGGGAGCCCGCCAGGTCGGCGGTGATCGAGGTGCGGGTGAGGTGGCGCAGGCCGGAAAGGGTGCCCGACTCCACGGCGCGGCCCGCGCGGATGATCGTGACCCGGTCGCACAGGGCCTCGACCTCGGACAGGAGGTGGCTGGACAGCAGGACCGTGCGCCCCGCCCGCTGCTCCTCGATCACGCTGGTACGGAAGGCGGCCTCCATCAGCGGGTCGAGCCCCGCGGTCGGCTCGTCGAGGATCAGCAGCTCGGCCCGGGAGGAGAAGGCGGCGACCAGCGCCACCTTCTGGCGGTTCCCCTTGGAGTAGGTGCGGGTCCTCTTGCGCGGGTCCAGCTCGAACCTGTCCATCAGCTCGGCGCGGCGCCGCTGGTCGAGCCCGCCCCTCGCCCGGCCGAGCAGGTCGATCACCTCGCCTCCGGTGAGCGCGGGCCACAGGGTCACGTCGCCCGGTATGTACGCCAGGCGCCGGTGCAGTTCGGTGGCCTGCCGCCACGGGTCGCCGCCGAGCAGCCTGACCGTGCCGGAGGTGGCCCTGATGAGGCCGAGGAGGATGCGGATGGTCGTGGACTTTCCCGCGCCGTTCGGGCCGAGGAAGCCGTGCACCTCGCCGGCGCGTACGGACAGGTCGAGCCCGTCGAGCGCGCGGGTCGCGCCGTACGACTTCGTCAGTGCGGTGACCGAGATCAAGTCGTCCATGGGGATTTCCTTGTGAGAAGGCATGGCGGGACGGCGGCGTGGCCGCAGAGAGCCCGCCGCGTCCGCTCTGGGTTTCAGTCGGAGGCCTGGTCGAGCACCTTGGCGAGGCCGGCGATGGCGGTCCTGGCCGACTCGATGCGCCTGGTCTGCGCCTCGTCGGTCCAGCCGAGCCGCAGGCCCTCCGCGGCCAGCTCGTCGAACGCGATGAACGCGGCGAGCTTCTGCCGGATGACCTTGGACCAGGCGTCGTCCTCGATCTGGTAGTAGACGTTCCGCTCCCCTGGCTTGCGGAACCTGCGGATGAGCTTGATGGACGTCAGGAGGTGCATGTTCGTCGTCAGCGACGCGCGGCTCGCGCCGATGGCGTCGGCGATGTCGCTCGCGGTCTGCGCCGGCGGGTCGCACGCCATGAGCCAGCCCAGGACGCGGCCGGTGATCGGGGCGAGTCCCCATTCCTCGGAGACGAACGCGGCCACCCGCTCGACCCATTCGAGCACCTGCTCGCGGTCAGGGCCGTCCTGCGTACTCATGCGGTCATCCTAACGTTCAGCCTTCTAGCCAGTAATTTCAGACTAGACTGAAACAACTGGCAATGGCAAGCCGATGTGCTCACCGCGCGTGGGTCATCCGCCTGAGCTGCTGTGTTCGCGCGCCGGCGTCGCCCGGCAGGTCCCGCTCGGCGAGCCCGTCCGCGATCCGCTCGCGGAACTCGACCGGCCGGTGGTCGTCGTACTTGAACTTGGCCCGCACCTCCACCACCTCCAGCCGCAGCCCCCGGATCGCCGAGAGCATCTTCCGGTACGGCCCCGCGTCCGCGGCCACCTCGCCGTGCCCGCCGCCGGGCTCGTGGTGGGCCAGCTGGCGGCGCAGGATCTCGGCCTTGCCCTCCTTGTCGTCCACGATCCGGGCCTGGCAGGTGAGCTGGACCGAGGCGTAATAGCTGGTCGGCACGCCGGTCTCCGGGGTGTCGGAGCGCCAGCCCGACGGGATGTAGGCGTAGTCGTCATGCACGGTCACCACCACGGCCGGGTTGGCCTCCAGCGCGGGCCAGATCGGGTTCGGCCTGGCCAGATGGAGCACGACCGCGCTCCCGTCGAACAGGAAATGCGTCGGCGCCACGACCGGCGGGCCGCCGTCCACGCCGTTCGCGGCGAGCTGCCCGAAGTCGCGCGTACGCAGCCAGGCCCGCCATTCGTCGCCGTCGTGAGCTGCGTCCCAAGGATGAATGAGCACCCCATACCTCTTTGTATTAGTACATAATGGATTTTGTGCCAGAAAAGTACCTGATTGTGGGTGGGACTGCCAGCGAGCTCGCGGCCGGGGTCGAGGCCGCCGTGTCGGAGGGGCGGCTGTCACCAGGCGCGATGCTCCCGCCGGTGCGCGAGCTGGCCTCCCGGGCAGGGGTCAGCCCCAACACGGCGGCGGCCGCGTACCGGCTGCTGCGCGAGCGCGGCGTCATCGAGACCGCCGGGCGGCGCGGCACGCGGGTCAGGCCGCGCCCGGCCAGCACGTTCCGGGAGGAGATCCGCATCGAGGTGCCTCCTGGCGCGCGCGACCTGTCCACGGGCAACCCCGACCCGGCCCTGCTGCCGCCCCTGGGGGACGCCCTCGCCGCCGCGGCCCGCGCGCACGAGGAGCGGCCCGCCATGTACGGGACGGGCGACGACGAGGAGCTGATCGCCCTGGCCGGCGAGCGGCTGCGCGCGGACGGCGTACCGGCCGGCCCGCTGGCGATCACCTCGGGCACCCTCGACGCGGTCGAACGGGTGCTGGCCGCCCAGTTGCGCCCCGGCGACGCGGTGGCCCTGGAGGATCCGAGCTGGACGGCCCTGCTCGACCTGGTCGGCGTCATGGGGCTGCGTCCCGTGCCGATGCGGGTGGACGACGAAGGCCCCCTGCCCGACGAACTCGGCCGGGCCCTGCGGGCCGGGGTCCGAGCCGTCGTGATCACGGCCCGCGCCCAGAACCCGTTCGGCGCCGCCGTCTCCGCCGAACGGGCCGGGGCCCTGCGCGAGGTGCTGGCGGCGTACCCGGGGGTGCTGCTCGTCGAGGACGACCACGGGTCCGGCTTCGTGGACCTTCCCCTGCACCCGCTGGCGGGGGTCACGCAGCGCTGGATTCTCACGCGTTCGACGGCCAAGGCCTTCGGCCCCGATCTACGCGTTGCCCTGACCACCGGCGACCCGGTCACGCTCGGCCGGCTGCGCGGCCGCCAGCGCCTGGCCGCGGGCTGGGTCAGTCACCTGCTGCAACGCGCCGTCGCGCACCTCTGGCGTACGGACGCGGTGGACACGGCGGCGGTGGCGGCCTCGTACGCGCGGCGCAGGGACGGCCTGGTGACGGCGCTGGCCGGGCGCGGCATCCCGGCGCACGGGCGCACCGGGCTCAACGTGTGGGTCCCCGTCCCGGACGAGGCCACCGCGATCACCCGCCTGCTCGCCCGCGGCTGGGCCGTCGCGCCCGGCGCCCGCAACCGCATCGCCACGCCGCCCGCCATCCGCCTCACCGTCTCGACCCTGGCTGCCGACGAGGTGGACCGGCTCGCGGACGACGTCACCGCCGCCCTGCGCCCGTCCTCGAGCGGCCGGTACGGCTAGGCCCGGGACGGATACCGGGCTTCCGCGAGGTCCTCGGCGAGGTCGTCCAGCGTGAGGTCGGCGTTCAACGTGGTGACGACCGCCTGCGTCAGGGGCCGGCCTCCCGCCACAGGCAGGCGGTCACGACGGGCAGGCCGTCCTCGTCGTGGAACGCGGGCTCCTCCACGCAGCGGCGGAAGACATCAGGCACCGAGTCGAGCACACCCGGCCACGGCCCGTCGTTCCCGTAGGGGCTCATCGCCGCCTCGTGGTCGAAACCGCGCACGTACGCGCCGCCCGCCACGAACACGATGGAGTATTCGTCTCCGGAACCGTTCCGCATGGACGCCATCTCCTCTCCCGGGGCCCAACCGGCGTCGAAGGAGTGGCGGCGGCTCTCCCAGTCCGGGCTCAGGATGGCCTCCAGCACGGCCATGGATCGGCAGAAGTCACGGAGCACGGGGATCTCGGGGAGAAGCCGGGCGACGTCATGAGCATTCATGTGCCCCATCCAACCGGCAAAGAGGCCCTTAAATAAGAGGTGGCCGAATCTATAATTTTGGGCGTACATAAACTAGGCTCACCATCGGATTGGCCGAAGTGGGCTGCGGTTTTGATAAGTACTTGACGGCAAGTTGAAGAGCCGCAAAATTTCATCTCCGTAGAGATTGATGAAGAGAACTTTCAGGGCTATCTTCATGATCGACCGCCCTCCCCCACGGGCGGTGAGGTGTCGAAATGCTGCCATATCGCAAATCGACACCATCGGAACCGGGTGCCCAACCGTATCCCCCCAGCACCTGTTCAGAGAGGTGAGCATGCCCACAATCGGCAGGCCGACCTGGCCGAAGGCCCTCAAACCCGCGATCACCGTCCTGTTGGTCACCGTCGCGGCAGCGCTGATTCCCCAGGCCGCCTCAGCGCAGGACGCCAGCGTCCTGGCTGTGTCTCACAAGAGCCCGTTCAACTGCGGAAAGACCTTCTACGCCAACAACTGGACCGGGACCCCCGCCCACAACCCGTCCGGTTCTATCGACTGGCAGGACTACGGCGGCGACGACATCAACGGCGAGACCGTGCGTGCCACCGCCGCGGGCACCGCGACCTTCAGCGACGCGGGAAGCACCAGCTACGGCAAGTGGATAGAGATCCGGCACAGCGACGGCACCAGGACCCGCTACGCCCACCTGGCGACCATGGTGAGGTCGGCCGGCAGCACGTTGACCGTCAGCCAGGGCACCGTGATCGGGACCGTCGGCTCGACGGGCGGCTCGAACGCGCCGCACCTGCACTACGAACAGCGGACCTCCACCGGTGCGATGGACACCAGCCCGACCGTGGACGGCGTGACCGTGTCCCTGGGCCAGAAGAAGGCCATCACGAGCACCAACGGCTGCGGCGGCAGCAACCCCTACACCCCCGAGGAGGTCTGCGGCAGCGGCTACTCGGTCATCGACTCGGCCGCTCTCACGGGTGGCCGCACGTACCTGCTCTACAACTCGGGTAACGGCTACAACTGCGTCGTGACGCTGAAGTCGACGAACCTCGGCTCGGCGTCGGCGGTGTCGGCCTTCCTGGAGCCGCAGAACGAAAGCAGGACGACCGACTCGGGCAGCTACGACTACTACGCGGGTCCCGTCAGGCGCGACGCGGCCGGGCAGTGCGTCAAGTGGGGCGGCTCGGTCGGCAGCAGCTCCTACACCAGTGGCTTCGAACACTGCGATTAAGAGCGTGACGTCAATGGCCACTCCCCGGTCGCGGGGGGTGGCCATTGCGCTGTTCGGGGCGGCGCGACGTTCCGGCAGGTGAGCGGCCCCGGCCAAACGGGAAAGGAGATTCACGCAAGACGACGCCCAACCGGTTCCAACTCCTGTCCAAGATGGCTACAAGTCCCCACGCCTATACCTGATGTCGATCAGCCGATGGCCCCGGGCCCGCGCTGATCATCCAGTGGATAGGGGAGCAACGTGGGGGAAGACCAGACCGGCGTGGATCGGCACGTCCTGGAGGACGTCGCCAAAGCGGCCTTGGCAAGAGCCGGCCGGGCCGCGAAGGAAGAGGACGCCTGGGAGATCCGCACCCGCAGGCCGTGGACGTACGTGACTCCGGCAGGCGCGGCGAACCGGTCGCAGGGTTGGAAGCTGCACGTCTCGGCGACGCCGCTGTCGGCGCCGGTGGTGCTGGCGCGTGCGGTGGAGGTGCTGGCGCGGCACCGCTGCTCGTTCAAGTTCGCCGCGACGCTGGCCGAGCTGTCCGGCCTGGTGGCCAGGGAGCAGGACCGCGGGTCGGTGGGCAAGTTCATCACCGTCTACCCGCCCGACGACCGGGCGGCGACCGTGGTCGCCGAGGAGCTGCACGCCGCCACCCTGGGCCTGCCCGGGCCGCCCATCCTGTCCGACCGCGCGTACAAGCCGGGCAGCCTGGTCCACTACCGCTACGGGGTGTTCTCCGCGCCCTCCGTGCTGGACAACGACGGCTCCTACGCCTCGCAGCTGACCGCCCCCGACGGCACCCAGGTGACCGACAAGCGCAACGCCTGGTACTCGCCGCCCCCGTGGGCGCCGTGCCCGTTCGAGTCGGGCAAGGCTCCGGTACGGGTGGCCGCGCCGCAGGCGGTGCTGCTGGCCGACCGGTTCGTGGTGCGCCAGGCCGTACGGCACAACGCCAAGGGCGGGGTCTTCCTGGCCGAGGACCGCGACACCGGCGGGAACGTGATCGTCAAGCAGGCCCGGCCGCACGTCGGCGCCAGGATGAACGGACATGACGAGCGCGACGCGCTGCGCCACGAATGGCGGATGCTCGACCTGTTCGGGCCGCTCGGCGTCACGGCGCGCAAGGTGACGCTGTTCGACAAGGACGACAACCTGTTCCTGGTCCAGGAGCGCATCGAGGGGACCGTGCTCACCGTCTGGGCCGGCGAGCGTGGAGCCGAAGGCCCGGACCCGCGCCGGCGGGAGACGGTGCTGGGCCTCGTGGGGCGCCTGACCGAGCTGGTGGCGACGGTCCACGAGCGCGGCTACATCGTGCGCGACCTGACCCCGAACAACATCATCGTCACCGAGGACGGCGACTGCCGGCTGATCGACCTGGAGACCGCGGCGAGGCCCGGCACCCTGGTCGGGCGCACCCACACCCCCGGCTACGCGCCGCCGGAGCAGGAGAACTCCCCCGCCCTCGGCCCCTGCCCCGGCGTCGAAGTGGACCTGTACGCCCTGGGCGCGACGGTGTTCTACCTGGTCACCTCCTGCCAGCCGATGCTGGTCAAGGATCAGGACGAGCACGTCAGACCGTGGGACTCCCGGGTGCGCACGCTGGTCGACGTGGCCGTCGCCGGCGATCCCGTGGCCACCGAGCTGGCTCCGATGATCCTGGGGTTGATGGCGGAGGATCCCGCCCGGCGATGGGACCTGGCCAGGGTCCGTACGTTCCTGGACGGCCTGACCACCGCCCCGGACGCGGGGAACGGTTACCGGCTCGCCACGGCCGACCAGGACCGGCTGCTGCACGACGGGCTGGCGTACACCCTGCGCACCATGGGCGGGGACGCGCGGCTGTGGCCCAGCACCGGGTACGGCGCCACCGCCGACCCCTGCGGCGTGCAGTACGGCGCGGCCGGCGTGCTCCAGCTGATGGCCTCCGTGCTGAGGACCTCCCCCCAGGAATCCCTCGCGACCGCCCTGCGCGACGGCGCGAACTGGATGATCCACCGCCTTGCGAGCGAGCGCCGCCCCTCTCCGGGGCTGTACTTCGGCCGGGCCGGCATGGCCTGGGCCCTGTACGAGGCGGGCACGGCACTCGACGACCACGACATCCGCTCGGCCGGCGTGGACCTCGCCCTCGACCTGCCCGTCAGCTGGCCGAACCCGGACATCTGCCACGGCCTGGCCGGCACCGGGACGGCGCTGCTGCACCTGTGGAACGCCACCGGCGACCCCAGATTCCGCGACCGGGCGGGCGACTGCGCCGACGAGCTGCTCAAGGTCGCGCAGCGCACCCCCGACACGGTCCTGTGGCCCATCCCCAAGGGCTTCGACTCCGCGCTGGCGGGCGTCGTGCACTACGGCTTCGCCCACGGCGTCGCCGGGGTCGGCGCGTACCTGCTGGCCGCCGGCGTCGCGCTCGGGCGCGAGGACTGCCTGGAGACCGCCGTCGCCGCGGGCCGTACCCTGCTGGACGCGGTCGACTACCACGGTGAGGCGGCCTGGTGGGGGGAGGGCCCGCACGGCGGGGCGAAGATGCCCCACTGGTGCAACGGATCCTCGGGGATCGGAACGTTCCTGGTCCGCCTGCACACGGTCACCGGCGACTGGGACGCGCTGGAGGTGGCCAGGGCCGCCGCCAGGGCGGTGCACGGCCACCGGCTGCGCTCCGGCACCGCGGCCTGCCACGGCCTGGCCGGAGACGGGCAGTTCCTGCTGGACCTGGCGGAGCTGGCCGACGATCCGATCTACCAAGAGCAGGCCGAGGAACTGGCCGCCGTGCTGTGGACGCGCGCCACCGTGCGCGACGGGCTGCTCGTGGTACCCGACGAGAACGCCCTTGAGGTGACGTTCGGCTGGAACACCGGGCTGGCCGGGGTGCTCGCCTTCCTGTGGCGGCTGCGCCACGGCGGTCCCCGCCCGTGGATGGTCTCCGACGAGGTGGCCGCGCGATGAGCACCGTCACCACCCTGCCCACGGAACTCAGGCGGATCAGCTTCCGGTTCTCCGGCAACGGGCGTCATGCCACCTGCCTGGCCGCGTACGGCCGTGACAAGCTCATGCCGGAGCTGTGGGACCTCACCGGTCCCGCGCCGCGGCCCCGCCTGTTACCCACCCGCGAAGGCGAGACCTCCTGGACGCTCCCGCTCCCGACCGGGGACGGCGACGTGCTGCTGTGCCGCCACGGCAAGGGGTCGGCGCGGCTGCTGCTCGCCGTCCCCGGCCCGGACGGCGCGCCGGCCGAGGAGTACGAGCTGCTCACCCCGCGCAGCGGAGGGCTCAGGCTCGTCGCCGGGGTCGCGCCGGGCACCGCCGCCCTGCTGTTCGAGAGCGGCGCGGACGGACGCACCACGGTGTGGCGCGTGTCAGGGCGCGCCGAGGCTCCCGAGCAGGTCGCCAGGCTGACCGGTGCGGTCGGCGGGGGAGTCTGGCTCGACGAGGACGGCCGGCGGCTCGCGCTGGCCCGCCCCGAGCCGGGCACCGGCGGCACGCTCGTCCTCGACCTCGCCACCGGCCTGCTGACGTCGCTCGACGGGCTGGCGGACGGCGAGCACCTGCTGATGGCCGCGCCGCGCACCGGTGTGCTGCTCACCGCGGCACAACGCGATGGAGCGTTCCTGCTCGGCGTCCGGCACCGCGACGACCCGGCGCCGACGGCGTTCCCCGAGCGGCTGAACCGCGTCGAGGGCACCGTCGCACCGCTGACCCTGGACCCCGACGGGCGGCACCTGGCCCTGTCGGTCGTTCGCCGCAGCCGCTCCGACCTGCTGCTGCACGACCTCGTGGCGGACACCGCCGTCGAGGCCGAGCTGCCGGCCGGGACGTTGCAGCCGCTGGCGCGTTGGACCGCCGGCGGGCTGCACCTGCTGCACAGCACGCCGGACCGCCCGCTCGGCGTGGTCACCCTGACCGACCCGCTCCGGCCCCGGGCGCGGGCCGCCGCCGAGGAGCAGGCGGGCGGCTGGGCACCGGCCCGTACCGTGGACCACCAGGGCCCGGCCGGGCCGATCGAGGCCATCGTGTACGGCGACCCAGCGACGAGCGAGCAGGTCGTCCTGGCGTTGCACGGCGGCCCGGAAGCCGCCTGGCCCTTCGGGTTCGATCCGCTGTTCCAGCGGATGGCCGCGGCGGGCATGGCGGTGGTCGCGCCCAACCAGCGGGGGAGCACCGGCTACGGCGCCGCGCACCGCGACGCCATCCACGGCGCGTGGGGCGGCCCCGACCTCGCGGACATCCTGCGGCTCGGGCGCACGCTGGCCGACGCGCGTGGCCCGGGCCGGCAACGGCCCATGCTGTACGGCATCAGCTACGGCGCCTACCTGGCCCTGCTGGCCGCCGCCGCGGAGCCGGACCTGTGGACCAGGGCCGCGGTCATCGCGCCGTTTCTGTCCGGGCGGGAGCTGTACCAGGACGGGGCGCAGCGCGTACGCACGCTGCTCGATCGGCTCGGCGGCTGCGCGGAGGCGGACGACGAGCTCGGCCCGCGCGACCTGGCCCGGCTGGCGGACCGGATGCGCCTGCCGATCATGATCATCCACGGCCTCCAGGACTCAATCATCCCGGTCGCTCACTCCCGGCGGCTGCACGGCCGGCTGCTGGCGGCCGGTCACCCGGTGCCGCCGGTCTACCTGGAGATCCCCGTGGCCGACCACGACCCGCTGGCCTCCGGCGACGGACATCTGGTCACCGGCCTGCTCATCGACTTCCTGAGCGGCAGGCCCGTCACCGCCTAGCGGGTGCTCACAGACTCCGGCCCGTCGACGCGGGCCGGCACCCCACGCCGTCTCGAAACGAGCGGCAACTACCCAAGAAAGGAGAACGCGATGGAAATCGACATCAAGGCGCTGGACATGCTCCCGGCCGCCGAGGAGGCCGCGCTGTGGCCCTGCCTCATCACCTGCGAGGTCAAGACCTGCAAGGACAGCTGCTGGGTCACCATCTGACGAAAAATCCCCATTACTGAAGGAGAGAACACCATGGAAATCGACATCAAGGCTCTCGACATGCTGCCGGCCGCCGAGGAGACCTCGCTGTGGCCCTGCGTCATCACGTGCTTCATCTCGTGCAAGAACGACAGCTGCTGGATCACCGTCTGATGGAAATCGACATCAAGGCCCTGGACATGCTCCCGGCCGCAGAAGAGTCCTGGCTGTACCCCTGCACGCTGAGCTGCTTCGGCGTGACGTGCGAGGGCGATGAGACCTGTTTCATCACCCTCAGCCTGTCCTAGTGAAATCCCCGGGTCACCGCCGCCGGCGGTGGCCCGCCGGGTCCGTCGAGAGAGGAGCGGAAGGATGTCGGATCCCGTGGCAGGCACCGCCGGGGAGCGGGTGACGCACGAGCACGGCGACCGCCTGCTCGCCTCTCTCGCACGGCGCGCCTGGCGGCCGCTGGCGGTGGTCACCGCCGCGACCGCCGCCGCCTCGGCCGCGACACTGGCCATGCCCGCCCTGCTGGCCGCCGCGGTGGACAGGGTGCTCGCGGGCGAGGACGTGTTCGCCGCGGCGGCGCGGCTGGCCCTGGTCCTGGCCGTCATGACCCTCGCCGACCTGGTGTGCCATGTCGCGGGCGCCGCGGCCAACGCCTCGGCGACCTCCGCGCTGCGCCTGCGGTTCACCGGCCACATCCTGCGCCTCGGCGTCGGGGAGGCCCGCCGGTTCCCGACCGGGGAGCTGGCCAACCGGCTCGTGAGCAACACCGCCGGGGCCGGGCAGGTCCCGCTGGCCCTGCTGGACACCGCCGCCGGGCTCGTCACCGCGGCGGGCGGCATCATCGCGCTCTTCCTCATCGACTGGCGCACCGGGCTCGCCTTCGTGGCCGGTCTGCCCGTCGCGCTCGTGATCATCCTCCTGTTCGTCTCCCGGATGTCCGGGTTGTACGACCGCTACCAGGAGACGCAGGGCCGGCTGGCGGCGCGGCTCACCGACACCCTGGCGGGCATCCGTACCGTGCGGGCCTCCGGCACCGCCGACCGCGAGATCGCCCGCGTCCTCACCCCGCTGCCCGAACTGTCCGAGACCGGGCACGCCCTGTGGCGGGCCCAGGCCCGCGGCGGGTGGCGGATCGGCCTGGTGCTGCCGCTCATGGAGGTGGCGGTCCTCGCCGTGGCGGGCCTCGGCGTCGTGGCCGGCCGCCTCGAACCCGGGCAGCTGCTGGCCGTGGCCGGGTACGCCACGCTGGGCCTGTCGTTCATCGAACATGTGGACGCGGTGATGAGCGTGGCGCAGGCCCGCTCGTCGGCGCGGCGGGTCTCGCAGGTGCTCGCTCTGCCCACCCAGGCCCCCGGTACGCGCCCGGCCCCAGACGGCCCCGGCACGTTGTCGTTCCGCGGCGTCACCGTCACGCGGGACGGCGCCCGGCTGCTCGACGGGCTCGACCTGGAGCTTCCCGCAGGGTCCCTGACCGCTGTCGTCGGGCCGTCCGGCGCGGGAAAGACGACGCTGGCCATGGTGGCGGGCAGGCTGATGGACCCCGACCGCGGACAGGTGCTGCTCGACGGCCGGCCCCTGGCCGAGCTCGCCCCCGACGCGCTGCGCGACGTCGTCGCCTACGCCTTCGAACGCCCCGCGCTCCTCGGCGGTGACCTCGCCTCGGCCATCGCCTACGGGCGGCCCGGGACCAGCCTTGCCGCCGTGCAGGAGGCCGCCGCCTCCGCCCGCGTCGACGACGTCATCCGCCGGCTCCCCCAGGGGTACGACACCCCGGCCGCGGGCGCGCCGCTGTCCGGCGGCGAGCTCCAGCGCCTCGGCCTGGCCCGCGCGCTCGTACGGCGTGCCCGGCTGACCGTGCTCGACGACGCCACCTCCAGCCTCGACACCGCGACCGAGGCTCAGGTGACCCGCACCCTCGTGGACGGGATGCGTGGACGCACCCGCCTGGTCGTCGCGCACCGGGCGACGACCGCCGCCCACGCCGACCTGGTCGTCTGGCTCGAGAACGGCCGGATCAGCGCTCAGGGCACACACCGCGAGCTCTGGAACGACCCGTCCTACCGCGCTCTGTTCGCCGCCGAGGAAAACAGTGGAAAGGAGGAGGCGTGTCCGGTGCTTCGCTGACCCCGCTCCTGGGGCCGCGCACGCTCAGCGCGCCGCGCCTGCTGCTGGCCCTGCTCCGGCCGCGCAAGCGCCCGCTGGCCGTGGCCCTGGCCCTGTCCGCCGTCGAATCGGCTCCCACGCTGCTGTCCGGGCTGCTCATCGCCGCCGCGATCGACCGCGGGTTCCTGGCGGGGCGGCCGGGGACCGGACTCGCCCTGCTCGGGCTGCTGGCCGCCGTCATGTCGCTCAAGGCGGTGGCCACCCGGTTGACGCTCCCCGTCCTGGCCAAGGTCGTCGAGCCGCTGCGCGACGACCTCGTACGGGCCGTCGTCACCGCCACGGTGGCCCGCGCGGCCGGCGGCGCCGAACCACCCGACCCCGCCTCCGTCAACCGGCTCACCGCGCAGGTGGAAACGGTGCGGAACCTGGTGTCCGCCCTGCTGCGCAGCACCCGCCAGCTCGGCATGTCGTTGATCGCCGCGCTGGTGGGGCTGCTGGCCCTCTCTCCGCCGGCGGCCGCCATCGCCGTGGGACCGGTGGTGCTGGCCCTGGCCCTGTTCGCCTGGCTGCTGCGTACGCTGGCGAGCCGGCAACGCGCGCTGATCCTGGCCGACGAGCGGCTCACGGCCGAGGCCACCCCGATCCTGTCCGGACTGCGGGACGTCGCCGCCTGCGGAGCCCACGACCAGGCCCGCGCGACGGTGGACGCCGCGGTCTCCGCGCAGGTGGCGGCCACCATGTCCATGGCCTGGGCGGGCACCGGCCGGCGGCTGGTCGTCACGCTCGGCGTCCACGTCCCGCTGCTCGTCCTGCTGATCGCCGCCCGTCCCCTGGTCGAGGGCGGCCACCTGAGCGCGGGAGAGGTCATCGGCGCGGTGACCTACCTGGCCACGGGGCTCGACCCGGCGTTGCGCATGCTCATCAGCACGGTCGGCGGGTGGGGAGTGGCCCTCGCCGTCACGCTGCGCAGGATCGCCGAGTCCGTCACCGTGCCGGTGACCTCCCCGCGGACCGGGACCGGGCCCGGACCATTCGGGCACCGGCTCGACGCCGAACGGCTGACCTTCGGCTACGCGCCCGAGGCGACACCGGTCGTACGCGACCTCGACCTCGCGATCCCCGAAGGGGAGCACCTGGCCGTGGTCGGTCCGAGCGGCGCGGGCAAGTCCACCCTGTCGATGCTGCTGACCGGGCTCCTGCCACCGACCGGCGGCCGGATCCTGGTCGGCGGACTCCCGCTCGACGAGACTCCGGAACACCGCCTGCGCACGATGATCGCCCTCGTGCCCCAGGAGGCGTACGTCTTCGCCGGAACCGTCCGCGAGAACCTGGCCTACCTCGGCGCGGACACCGACGCGCGGCTGCGGGCGGCGGCCGCCGCCGTGGGCGCCCTGCCGCTGGTCGAACGGCTCGGCGGGCTCGACGCCGTCATCGAGGAGCCCTCCTCGCTCTCCGCCGGGGAGAAGCAGCTCATCGCCCTGGCCCGCGTGCACGCCTCACCCGCGCGGACCGTCGTGCTGGACGAGGCCACCTGCCACCTCGACCCGGCCGCCGAGCAGCGCGCCGAGGAGGCGTTCGCCGGACGCGACGGCACGCTCGTCGTCATCGCGCATCGCATCAGCTCCGCCATGAGAGCGCGGCGCGTCCTGCTGATGGACGGCGGCACCACGACCGCCGGAACGCATCAGGAACTGCTCACCCGATCCCCCCTGTACGCCGACCTGGTCGGCCACTGGCGCACGAACGAGAAAAGGACCATGCCATGAGCACCCCGAACGGGCCCAGCGACATCGTCTGGGACGTCACCTACGCCTGCCCGCTCCGATGCGTGCACTGCTACTCCGAGTCCGGCAGGCGGCCGGCCCGGCAGCTGAACCACGACGAGATGCTCAAGGTCGCCGACGCGATCGTCTCCTTCGGCCCGCGGGCGGTGGAGTTCGCCGGCGGCGAGCCGCTGCTGGTCAGAGGCATCACCGAGGTCGCCGGGCGGATCCGCGAAGCGGGGGTGGGCGTCAACGTCTACACCGGCGGATGGACGCTCGACCGCCGCTCGGCCGAGGAGGTGACCCGGGTCTTCTCCCGGATCACCGTGAGCGTCGACGGGGCCGACGCCGAGGTGCACGATCGGATCCGCGGGCGGGCCGGTTCGTTCGAGCGGGCGATGAACGCGCTGACCCTGCTGAACGACCTCTCGGAGGAGCGGGTGGCCAACGGCCTCGACCCGGTCGAGTTCGGGGTCGACTACGCGGTCCTGCGCTCCAACCTCCACCAGCTGGAGGAGTTCTGCCGCACGGTCGCCCCTCGCTTCCCGTACCTGCGCTTCCTCACCTTCGCCGCCGCGGTGCCGTCCGGGCTCGCGAGCCGGCAGGGGTTCGCCGACCACGAGCTGCTGAGCTTCGACCAGTTGGGCGCGCTGGTGAGCGGCGAGCACGTCGAACGCCTGCGCTCCCTCGCACCCCGCCAGGTGCAGGTGGCGACGTCGGACAACATGGTCCTGATGATGCATCCGAACGCCCTGCGCCGCTACGGATTCCCGCTGCTGCAGGTGGAGCCGGACGGCGAGGTGCGCGCGATGCCGATCTACGAGGGCACCGTCGGCAGCCTCCTCACCGAGGACGCCGGCACGCTGTGGCAGCGCGCGGTGGAAAGGTGGAGCGACCCCGTGGTGGTGGAGGCCCTGTCGGCGGTTCGGTCGATGGAGGACTGGGCCGCGGCGGCCCGGCGCATCGACTACCACTTCGGCACCGACGAGGTCCGCCGCCGCATCGACCGCCGCCCGGCGCTGGTCCCGGCACCGGCCGGGAGGTGACAGGCGTCAGGCCACGGGGTGGGGTGCGGTGCGGGGCCGGGCGGCCAGCAGGTGGTCGATGAGCGCGAGCAGCACGTCGCGGGCCGCCGTCCGGTCGCGGGCGTCGCAGAGCACCAGCGGCACCTGCGGGTCGAGGTCGAGCGCCTTGCGGATCTCCTCGGGCGTCCGGTCCTTGACGCCGTGGAAGCAGTTGACGCCGACGACGAAGGGGATGCCGCGGCTCTCGAAGAAGTCGATCGACGCGAAGCTCACGTCCAGCCGCCGGGTGTCGACCAGGACGACCGCGCCCATCGCCCCGTGGACCAGGTCGTTCCACATGAACCAGAAGCGTTCCTGCCCGGGGGTGCCGAACAGGTAGAGCACCAGGTCGCGGTTGATGGTGATGCGCCCGAAGTCCAGCGCGACGGTGGTGGTGGACTTGCCGCTCACGCCGTCCAGATCGTCGACGCCGACGCTGGCGTGGGTGAGGTACTCCTCGGTACGCAGTGGGGCGACCTCGCTCACCGCGCCGACCATGGTCGTCTTCCCGACGCCGAACCCACCGGCGATCAGGATCTTCACCGCCAGGGGAGCGTCGTCCCCTTGGTCAGAGCTTGCGTAAGCCATCCCTCACCGCCTCAAGAATTGTCACATCGGGAAGTCCGCCGCCCGCCTGGGCGAAGGCCAGCGGTGGCCGGGCCCGCATCTGACCGTTCTCGATCAGGTCGCCAATGAGGATCTTGGTCACTGACACCGGGAGGTTCAGCGCCGAGGCGACTTCGGCCACCGCCAGCGGCCGCTCGCACAAGGCGAAGATGGTGCGGTGCTCCGGCTGCATGCGCCTCAGCCCGCGTCCGGTCTGCGAGGAGACGCCGGAGAGCGAGGTCACCAGCGTGATCAGCGTGAGGTCGTCCCGTTCTGGGGCGGTCCGTCCGCCAGTGATCGTGTAGGGGCGGACAAGGGGTTCGTCGGCGTCATCGTCGTCGAACCCCTCAGTCCAGTGCTTCATCCGCGTCTCCCCGCGTCATCGGCCTGCGGGGTACGCGCGTCGGTGCCCAGCTTCTGGCCGACCTGCTGGACGAGGGTGTGCATCGCGACGCTCATCAGCTCGGCGTCCACCTCCTGGGAGGCGACCACGGCCAGATGGGTGCCGCGGCCGGCGGTCGTGATGAACAGCCACAGCTCGGCCATCTCGATGATGACCTGCTGCACCGGTCCGCCGCTGAAGAGCTGCCCCACACCGCGCGCCAGGCTCTGCTGGCCGGTGGCGATCGCGGCGAGGCGTTCGGCGTCCGAGCGCTCGATGGTCCGGGACCGGCTGATCACCAGGCCGTCGTCGGACAGCACGATGGCGTGCCGGGTGCCCGCGACCTGATCGACCAGACCGTCCAGGAGCCAGTCCAGGTCTGCGTTGGTGGCGGTGGTTCGCTGCGTCATCATCGATCTTCCGTCGTGGGTGAGCCGGGCTCGGGGGATCCGTCCGGCCGGGGCTGGAAGGCGTCATCACCGGTCCGGCGCCTGCGGGACTGCCTCTGGAACGCGCCGATTGTCGCACTGGATCGGCCGGGCTGCTCGCGTGGGGCCCAGGCCTCCTGCTCGGTCGGTTCATCCTCGTTCGCCGGGACTTTGAGCTCGGTGACCAGGCTGGCCTGGCGCACCCGCTGGGGCAGCGGCCGGCGGGCGGACGGCGGGAGGGCGTCGTCCGGGATTCCGGTGGGCGCCGTCACGTACGCCATCGCGCGTCCCCTGGAGCGGGTCGGCAACTGCCCGTCCGCCGGTTCCTCCTGCGGGCGAGGCTCCGGACGGGTCGCCTCCGGCGCCGGGGCCGGGGCGGCTTCCTCGGGCACCGCACGGGGACGGTCCACCACCAGCGCTTCCGGGAGCAGCACGATGACCCGGGTGCCGCCGAAGGCCGACGACCGCAGCTCCACCTGGAGGCCCAGGCTCGCGGCGAGCCGGGCGACCACGTACAGGCCGAGCCGGACGTCGTCGGCGTGGGTCATCACGTCGAGCTGCGGCGGCGACTTCATCAGGGCGTTGGCGGCGGCGTACTGCTCGGCCTCCATGCCCAGGCCGCGGTCCTCGATCTCCACGGCGACGCCCCGGCTGACCGGTGCGGCCCGCACCTCGACGGGGGTCATCGGCTTGGAGAAGGTGGTGGCGTTCTCCATGAGCTCCGCCAGGACGTGGACGAGCGGTCCCACCGCGCGCTCGCTCACCCAGGACTCGCCCTCGACGTCGATCGAGATCCGCCGGTAGTCCTGGACCTCGCCCTGCGCGGCGCGCAGCACGTCGAGCAGGTGCACCGGCTTGCGCCAGCGGCGCTGCGGCTGCCCGCCGCCGAGGATCACCAGGTTCTCCTCGTAGCGGCGCAGGCGGGCGGTGAGGTGGTCCAGGTCGAACAGGCCCTCCAGCACCTCGGGGTCCTCGTGCTTGCGTTCCAGCTCGTCGAGCTTCTTCAGCTGCAGGCCGATGAGGATCTGGGTACGGCGGGCGATGCGCTGGAGCATGCGCTGGAAGCCGCGGTGCTGTTCGGCCTGCCGCACGGCGGTGAAGACCGCGCTGCGGCTGGCCAGGTTGAGGGCCTGCCCCAGCTCGCCGAGCTCGTCGGGGGTGGGCTTGAGCATGTGGACTTCCGCGTCCACGTCGACGTCCTCGCCGCGTTCCAGGCGGGCGACCACCTTGGGCAGCCGCTCCTGGAGCTCCTGGGCGTCCTCGCGCAGGTGCAGGATGCGCCTGCGAAGAATGGAGGTGAGACGCCAGCTGGTGAAGATCACCAGACCCAGGGCGAGCAGGCCCACGCTGGTGACGCTCATGAAGATGACGAAGAGCATGCCGGCGTGGTCGTAGCCGATCTTGCTGACGTCGGCGAGCCGGAGCCGCAGGAGCTGCGTCACCTGCTCGGTGACCGTGTCCACCGAGGAACGCCACTCGGTGCTGTCCCCGCGCAGGGTCACCTGGTTGCCGCCCGAGGGGGTCAGCCGCTCCTCCAGCGCGGTCATGGCCACCCACGCCTTGCCGGTCATCAGCGTCTCGTACCGCTTCTCGTCGCCGATGAGGCTGGGGATCACCTGGGAGCGCATGAGGTGCTTCCTGGTGCCGGCGGCGTCGGTGACGAGGCCGTACTCGTCCCTCGTCAGGTGCCCCGACTTCCAGCCGCGGGCCAGGACGGCGTCCTCGCGGCCGATCAGGTTGACGACCCAGAACAGGTCGACCAGGGTCTGCGCGCTGCTGTTCACCTCGCCCTCGTCGGTGTGGCTGAGGACGGTCAGCACGCGCAGGTCCGACTCGATGACCCCGCTGTAGTAGTCGAACGCCTTCTGCGGGCTGGCCCAACCGGCGTCCACCGCCCGGCGCTGCTCGTCGAGGAGGTTGAGGCTGCGGTCGGTACGGGAGATGGCGTCGGCGAGCCCCTCCGGCCCCTTGGCGGTGTCCAGGGCCGTCAGGGGACGGAAGGCGCTCATGGCCTGGTCGGTCACCGCGCGCTGCTTGGCGAGCTTGGCCGTCGCGGCGCCACCGGGGTCGGCCTGTGTCTCCGCGGTGAGCAGCCGTTCCTTGTCGAGGCTGAAGAACAGGTCGGACGCGGGTGCGCCGACCGTCTTGGTGGCCAGATCCATCTGGGCCTTCTCGGCCCGCCACTGGGAGGAGAGCTGGAACATGCCCGAGGCCAGCAGCGGGGTGAAGGTCAGACTCGGCACGAACACGATGATGAGCAGCACCGTACGCAGGGGCAGCCGGCGGGCACCGGCCAGCCGTCGCGGCTGGGACGACGCGCTCCCGTCGCCCACGGTCTCCGTCCGCCGTCGCCCGGCCCTGCCCCATCCAGCCACGTGGAGGACACTCTCCTCACCAATCGGTGACAATCACCCAACTAGGCGATTGGTGCCTGATAGTAGCCATACGGCAGTTGAGTCGAAAGCCCCGCTTTCCCGGGCTTTGCCGCCCCCGGCGTGGGCCGGGGGCGGCGGCGGGTTCACCTGTAGCCGGCGGCGACGATGTTGGCCTGCACCGCGTTCTCGGTGGCGTCCGTCGGATAGCCGGAGGTCATCACGCCTTCGTAGAAGGTGCCGGCGGAGCCGTTGCTGTTGTCTCCGCCGATACCGAGGATGATGGCCCCTTCCTTCTTCATCGGGTTGTAGCCCGCGACGTTGGGGCGTGCCCCGTTGTAGTAGGTGGACAGGTTGCCCGACTGGGCGTTGCCGGCCCGGATCGACCAGTGGTTCGGCTCGCCTTTCACGATGGCGGTCAGGTACCGGTGGGTGACGGTCGGGTCGTTGGCGTTGTAGCCCGGGTTCACCCCGGAGAACAGGCCGTTCTCCAGGTCGGCCATGACCCAGGGGCCGTTGCC